>JAOUEE010000252.1 GCA_029858875.1 Acidimicrobiia bacterium | reverse complement strand
GTAGGCCGCCATGGTCCATTCGAGGATCCGCAACGACGAGCCGTACAGGTAGGCGTCGATGACGCCGCCGCGCCCGCTGCCGCGGGCGTCGCGCTCGTAGAGGAGGCCGAGGGCCGCCTGGGCGGCGAAGACCCCGGTGAGGTAGTCGGTGACGGTCACCCCTGGGCGCACCGGTGGCCGGTCGGCCTCGCCGGTGAGGTGGAGCAGCCCGCCGTAGGCCACCCCGTTGCGATCGAGCCCGGGGCGGGCCGACTTGGGACCGTCCTGGCCGAAGACGCTGATGCGCACGGTGATGAGCCGGTCTGGCAGCTGGCTGGGGTCGATGTTCCAGCGCTCGAGCGTCCCCGGCCGGAAGTTCTCGCACACGACGTCGACGTGTTGGCACAGCTGGCGGAACAGCTCCTGGCCGCGAGGCTGGCGTAGATCGAGGGTGACCGACTTGCGGTCCCGGCCCTCGACCGCCCAGTACAGCGAGTAGGGCTCGCCCTCGACGGTGACATGGGGACCGAGCTGGCGAAGCGGATCACCGCCTTCGGGCTGCTCGATCTTGATGACCTCGGCGCCCTGCTCGGCGAGGAGGGCGGCACAGAACGGGGCGGCGATGCGAGTGCCGAGATCGAGCACCCGCAAGCCCTGGAGCGGTCGTCGAGCCATCGATCAGTCGTCTCGGTGCTCGGCGAACACTTCCTTCATGGACGACTTCGACTGGCGGGCGCTGAGGGCGTCGAGGGCGGTTCGGGTGTTGTGCATCCAGTGGTGGGACATGAAGTGGTAGTCCCAGCTGTCCCGCTGGCCCATGAGATCGAGCGTCTTGTTGATGGACCGCTTGACCACCTCGGCCGTGGTCGGGGGCACCAGCGCGATGGCATCGGCCATGGCCCGCGTCTCGGCTTCGAGTTGCTCGCGCGCCACCACCCGGTTGACCATGCCCAGCCGCTCGGCCTCGCTGGCCGTGAACGTCTGGGCGCACAGCAGGAACTCCTTGGCCTTGCGCGCCGGCATCTCCCAAGGCTCGACCAGGATCTCGACCCCGGCCCCGGTCATGCGGAGCACGGGGTTCTGGAAGCTGGCGTCGTCGCTGGCCACGATGAGATCGCACATGCAGGCCAACATCACGCCGGCGGCGATGCACTTGCCCTGCACCGAGGCGATGGTGGGCTTGGGGAAGTTGCGGATCCGCAGGCACCGGTCGAAGTACATGACCTGTTCGTGGCGGAACTTGCCCTCGGGGGTGTCGCGCATCAGACGCCAGTGATCGGGCTCCTCGTCACCCACCAGAGCCTTGAGGTCATGGCCGGCCGACCAGTGCTTGCCGGCGCCGGCGAGGATGACCACTCGCACGTCGTCGTCGGCCTGGGCCTGGTCGAAGGCCTGGTCGAGCTCATCGATGAGCGTGGTGTTCTGGGCGTTGGCCACGTGTGGGCGGTCGAGGGTGATGGTGGCCACGGGCCCGTCGACCTCGTAGCGGATGGTGGTGAACGGCGCGTCGGTCATGGTGCTCCCCGGTCGGGCGAAACCGAACCGTCAGTGTAGGGGCCCGGGCCCTAGCGGCCCGTGAGCGGCGCGAACCACAGCGGGGTGACAGGCCCTAGCGGCCCGTGAGCGGCGCGAACCACAGCGGGGTGACAGGCCCTAGCGGCCCGTGAGCGGCGCGAACCACAGCGGGGTGACAGGCCCGAGCGGCCCGTGAGCGCCGCCAACCGAAACGGGGTAACAGGCCCGAGCGGCCCGTGAGCGCCGCCAACCGAAACGGACGGTGCCGCTTCAGCGGGGCTCGCGGGGCAGGCCGAGGGTGCGTTCACCGATGATGTTGCGTTGGATCTCGTTGGTGCCGGCGAAGATCGAGGCGGCGCGGTAGTACAGCCACGAGCGCTGCCAGCGGCCGTCGCCGGGGTTGTCGACGGCGCCGCGCCACAGTGGCGCGGCGTCGCCGAGCACGGTCATGGCCGTGGCGTGGAGGCGCTGGCTCATCTCGCTCCAGTACAACTTGGCCGTGGCCGCTTCGGCACCCTGGGGGCGGCCATGGGCCAGCTTCGACAGGGAGCGCCAGTTCTGGAGCTGGAACAACCTGACCTCGACGAAGGCCTGGGCCAGGGCGTTGGCGGCCCGTGGGTCGTCGAGACGTCCGGTCTCCTCGGCCAGGCGGTACAACTCCTCCAACAGCTGGGCGTGGATGACGAGCTGTCGGGGATTGGTGCCCCGCTCGTGGGTCAGCGTGGATCCCGACACCGCCCAGCCGCCGTTGACGTCGCCGATCACGTCGGGGTCGGGAACGAACACCTCGTCGAAGAACACCTCGTTGAAGTCGGCCTCGTCGGTGATCTGGCGCAGTGGACGGACGTCGATGCCCGGTGATCGCATGTCGACCATCATCATGGTGAGCCCTCGGCTCTTGGACGGGGCGTCGGAGTCGGAGCGGGCCAGACACATCCCCCAGTCCGCGAACTGGGCGTAGGAGGTCCACACCTTCTGTCCGGTCAGTCGCCAGCCGCCTTCGGCTCGCTCGGCCCGGGTGGCGACGGCGGCCAGGTCGCTGCCCGCCCCCGGCTCGCTGAACAGCTGACAGAACAGCTCGTCGGCCGACAGGATCTGCGGCAACCAGCGGGCCTTCTGTTCGTCGGTGCCGTGAGCCAGCACGGTTGGCCCGACGAGGTTGACCCCGATCCGGCCGACCAACTCCGGGGCTCGGGCCCGGGCCAGCTCCTCCTGCACGATGTAGTGCATCAGCGGGCCGGCGTCGCGACCCCCGTACCGGCTCGGCCAGGTCACCCCCACCAGGTTGGCGCCGGCCAGCTGGTGCTGCCAGCCCCGCAGGAACTCGACCTCCTCGGCCAGATCGTCGAACAGCGGCGGGAGGCCTACACCGTACTCCCAGGGGAGATGCTCGCGCAGCCAGTCGCGGCACTCGGCCCGGAACGCTTCCTGCTCTCGGGTCGGGGCCAGGTCCACGGTCCGCGAGTATCGCGCGGCGAGGGGCCGCCCAGCCGATCCGAGCCGGTGCCGGCGAGGCGGGTAGGGTCGCCCGACAATGGACTTCGATCTCTCCGACGAGCAGGAGGCCCTGCGAGATGCAGCCTCCGGCCTGCTCGACGACCACTGCTCGTCGGTTGCCGTGCGCCGGATGATCGAACGCGAGGGCTACGACCGCGACCTGTGGGGTCGAATGGTCGAACAGGGCTGGCTGGGCGTCGCCGTCGACGAGCGCCACGGCGGCCTGGGCCTCGGCATGGTCGAAGCCGCCGTGCTGCTGGAGCAGAGCGGCGCCCACCTGGCGCCGGTTCCCCTCCTCCAGCAGCTGCTGGCCCTGTCGGTCCTGGCCGGCACCGACTGGGCGTCCGAGCTCTTGGACGGCACGCTCGTTGCCACCGTGGCCCGACGCCACATCGTCCGGGCTGACGATGGGTCGGTCTCGGGACGACCCGAACCGGTGATCTTCGGCGCGTCGGCCGACATCCTGGTGGTGCCAGCCGATCATGCCCTGGTCGCGGTCGACCTGCGCTCGATCCCGCGCTCGCCCGAACCGGCGATGGACCGCACCCGCGAGCTGGCCTGGATCGATCTGCACGACGCTCCCTCAATCGTGGTCGGCGACGCGAAGGCGGTCGCAGGGTTCCGCCGGCGCGGCGCGGTGTTCCACGCGGCAGAGATGCTGGGCAGCGCCGACGCGGTGCTGGCCGCCACGGTCGCCTATGCCGGTGAGCGCGAGCAGTTCGGGCGGCCCATTGGCAGCTTCCAGGCGGTGAAGCACCGGTGTGCCGACATGTTGGTCGACGTCGAGGGCATGCGCTCGGCGGTGTATCACGCGGCGTGGGCCATCGGCGCCGACGACCCCGACGCGGCGGTCGCCGCGGCCACCGCCAAGTGCTGGTGCAGCGATGCCGGGCTGCGCGTGGCCCAGTCGGCTTTGCAGGTCCACGGCGGCATCGGCTTCACCTGGGAGGCCGATGTCCACCTGCATCTCAAACGGGCCCAACTCGACCAGGTGAGCTTCGGCGATGCCGCCCACCATCGGCGCGTGCTGGCCGAATTGGTGCGATCGAAGCTGGCCGCCGGCCAGCCGATCATCTGAGGCCGCCGTGGAAGCTGGACTGGTCGACGTCTTCGAGGTCATCGCCGCCGCCGTACCCGACCGCGAGGCCCTGGTGGTCGGCGATCGTCGACTGTCCTTCGCCGACATCCGTGACCGCAGCCGCCGACTGGCCACCGGCCTACGGGCCGCCGGCCTGGGATGTCACACCGAACGAGCGGAACTGGAGCCGCACCAGTCGGGCCAGAGTCATGTCGGGCTCTTCCTCCACAACGGACCGGAGTTCCTCGAGGGCCTGCTCGGTGCCGCCGGGGCCCGCGCCGTGGGGGTCAACGTCAACTACCGGTACGTGGCCGACGAGCTGGTGGCGCTGCTCGAGGACTCGTCGGCCGAGGCCCTGGTGTTCCATGCGGCACTGGCGCCCGTGGTGGCCGATGTGGCCGGCCGGGTGGCGTCGCTCCACCTGCTGCTCCAGGTGGCGGACAACAGCGGGAACCCGCTGCTCGACGGTGCCCACGATTACGAGACCTTCCTGGCCGTCCATCCTCCCCAACCGGCGCCATACACCACTCCCGACGACCTCTACATCGCGTACACGGGCGGAACCACGGGTCTGCCCCGCGGGGTCACCTGGCGCCAGGCCGACATGTACATGGCCGGCCTCGGCGGCACCGATCCCGCTTCGGGAGCCGAGAAACCGTCGCTCGAGGCGGTGGCCCAGGCGGCCGCTGACGAGCGGATCCACCCGTATCTCATATCGGCGCCACTGATGCACGCCGCCGGGCTGTGGATCGCGTTCCTGGCCTGGTCCAGCGGCAACCCGGTCATCCTGTCGCCGATCACCGACCGACTCGACGCCGCTGCCCTCCTCGCCACGGCCGAGCGGGAGCACGTGGCCTTCACCACGCTCGTCGGCAACGCCTTCGCCCAACCGCTCATCGAGGAGCTCGATCGCCACGACTACGACCTGAGCGCCCTGCGCTTCCTCAGTACCGGGGGCGCGGCCATGACCGAGGCCATGAAGACCGCCCTGCTCGAGCGGCTTCCCCGGGTGCGCATCATCGACGTGGTGGGGGCATCCGAGACCGGGGCCCAGGGCCGTCACGTCAGCAGCGGCGACAACGTGGCCTCGGGCCGGTTCGAGCCCGGACCGGGCACCGGCGTTCTGAGCGACGACCGCAGCCACCTGCTCCGGGCCGGCGACGACGAGGACGGGTGGTTGGTGCGCTGCGGCCGGATCCCGCTCGGCTACCTGGGAGATCCGGACAAGACGGCGGAGACCTTCCCTGTCGTGGACGGCGTCCGCTACGTGCTCCCCGGCGACCGGGCCCGCATCGACCGTGACGGGTCCATCGTCCTGCTGGGGCGCGACTCCGCCTGCATCAACACCGGTGGCGAGAAGGTGTGGGCCGAGGAAGTGGAAGATGCCCTGGTGTCGCACCCCGACGTGCGCGACGTGATCGTGGTCGGTCGACCCTCGGCGCGGTGGGGATCCGAGGTGGTGGCCGTGCTCGCGGGCTCGCCCGGCCTGCACCTCGACGGGCTCCGTGACCATCTTCGGGCGTCACTCGCCGGCTACAAGATCCCCAAGGCCTTCATCGTGGTGCCCGAGGTCGTGCGGGGCCCCAACGGCAAGGCCGACCGTCGTTGGGCGGCCGAGCAGGCAGCCGCCGGAGCGTGACCGCGTACGGCGGTCAGGCGGCCCACTCGAAGTACTGGACCTCCACCATCATCGGCAGCAGGAACCCCAC
>JAOUEE010000013.1 GCA_029858875.1 Acidimicrobiia bacterium | reverse complement strand
CCACGAACTCGGCGTGTTGGTCCGGCGACCAGGCCACCGAGGACCAGCCGTCGAGCTCGGTGCAGGCCCGGCGATGCTCGTCCACCCGGGAAGGCAGGGGGTGGTTGTAGCCCAGCGGTCGCAGCGATTCGAGGCGGACATAGATCGGGATCATGATCGCCTCGGCCAAGGTGGGGGTCGATCCGGCCAGCCAGTGGTCGTCGTCGAGCCAGCGGGCCACCTCGCTGAACCCGCGGGCGAGGGCGCCGGCCGCCCACTCGACCCGGTCCGGCTCGGTGCCGTAGTACACGCCGCCGGTGGGTTTCATGACGTGGTCATCGAGCCACTGCACCCGCTCGATCACCCGACGTCGCTGGTCAGTCGATCGGGGCAGCAGACCGGGGGCGGGGCACACCGTCTCCAGCCACAAGAGGATGGGGATCGAGTCGGCCTGGTACTGATCGCCCACCCGCACCAGCGGGATCTCTCGGCGGGGCGAGTTGGCCAGGAATTCGGGCGGCAGTTCGAAGTCCTTCGGCCGCACGCCGGTGGGGGGCAGATCGAACACGTCGTGCTCGATCTTGCGCTGATGCAGGGCGAACGACACGCGGGTGGCGAACGGGCAGATCCAGTGCGCGTAGAGGGTGACGTCGCTCACCGCTCAGGTCCCGGCCACCAGGGCTTCACAGCCCGAGCCGTCGAGGAGCCCGTCGACGGCGGCCCGATCCTCGCTGTCGAGCGCGCGGTAGGCGTCGTGCACCCAGCGCAGGCACTTCTCCTGATAGGGGAACGGCGCCTGCCGGTACGGATGGGCATCGATGTCCACCACCACCTCGTCGGCCCCCGACCGCACCGCGTCGGCGTTGGCCACCATGAACGGCGCGTAGGTGCGCCCGATCTCGGCCAACAGCTCACGGATCGTGTCCGGTAGCGCGTCCCGGGCGAACCAACCCTGGTCGCCGTCGACCTCCCACCAGCCCATGTCGTCCATCCACTGGGTCCACACCACACAGCGAGGGCCCCGCTCCACGGCGAGCGCCACGGCACCCGGGTCCCACCCGGTGAGCTGCGTGAACTGGCCGAAGATGCCGAAGTCGCCGCGCCCCGGGCGCTGCCCGAGCACGAACGGGTGGTCGGTGAGGTGACGGTCCAGCAAATCGAGCAGCCGTTGGTAGCTGGCCTCGATGACCGGGAGGTTCTCGTCGGTGCACCCGACCAGGGCCGTGCGTCGCATCTGACGATCGGCGAAGGCTCGGCCCATGGTCTGCCGGGTGGCCTCGGGCACCTGGAGGTTCTGCATCAGTGGCAGCAGCTGAGCGGCCATCTCGATGCCCTCGGGGTAGTGCCGGTTCCAGCGATAGTGGAACATCATCTTGGTGCACCACTCGTCGCCGTAGTCCTCGATGAGGTGATCGAGGAAGGCCACGACCGGATCGGTGGGCACGATCGAGCGGCCCTGGTGGTACTCCTCGAGCACCATGATCTGGGGACTGGAGTCGACCATGGCGCTGGGGTACTCGCCGTGCTCGTCGGGCAGCGCCAGCACGGGGATGATCGCCACCGGCACCTCGGCCAGGTCGTCCCACGGCGAGTTGCGCAGGATCCATTGGTAGGGGATGCGGCGGTAGCGCAGCACGGCCCGCATCTTGCGGGTGTAGGGCGATCCGGTGACCCCGGCCAGTTTGACCGGGTACGGATTGGCGCTGATCGTCGTCACGATTCCCCCTGCTGGCAAGCTCCAACTTCTGACACCGTAGCTGTCAGTAGGTTGCCCGAGCCATGTCCGGGTGCGGTCAGGGACCTAGGGCCGTGGTCTGGTCGGCTCCGGTGGTGGACGCTGGAGGCGATCTGGAGGGAGCCACGCATGGAGAAGATCGCAGACGCCGCGGCGGCCTTCCTGAGCCACTCCCGCGTGGCCGTCACCGGGGTGTCGCGCACCCCCGAGAACCACGGCAGCAATGTGGTGTATCGGCGCTTGCGCGACCGGGGCTACGAGGCCTTCGCCGTGAACCCCAACGCGACCGAGGTGGAGGGTGACCGGTGTTATCCCGATCTGGCCTCGATCCCCGATGGTGTGGAAGCGGTGGTGATCGGGACGGCTCCCGAGCGGGCCCAGGCAACGATGGAGGAGTGCGTCGAGCTGGGCATCGGGCACGTCTGGTTCCATCGCGGGCCCGGTGCCGGCAGCGTCGATCCCGAGGCCGCACGCCATGGGCGAGAGCACGGCATCGTCGTCATCGACGGTGGCTGTCCCTGCATGTTCGGACCGACGGCCGACTTCGGCCACAAGGTGATGCGGCCGTTCCTCAAGCTGGCCGGGAGCGTGCCCCGCCGGGTCTGACCGACCGGCCGCCTAGTCTCCGTGGGTGCTCACTCCGTTGCAGGTCTACGGCTCGGTCCACTCGTACTTCACCGGCAAGTTCGAGAGCTACCTGCGTTACAAGGAGATTCCCTACGACCTGGTCACCATCACCCCGGGGGCCATGAAGAAGATGCGGGCCGGTACCGGTGTGGCCCAGGTGCCCGGGGTCCTGCTGGCCGACGGGCGCTGGATGACCGACTCCACCCCGATGATCGCCTGGCTGGAGACCCAGTTCCCGCAGCCGGCGGTGATGCCCGCCGATCCGGCCACCCGCTTCCTGTCGCTGTTGGTGGAGGACTTCGCCGACGAGTGGCTGTGGCGACCGGCCATGCACTACCGCTGGAGCCACGCCGACGACCGGTTCGTGCTGGGCAACCGGCTGGGCCGGGAGATACTCGGGCGTCAACCGCTGCCGCAGGCGGTGCGGCGCAAGGTGTTCCAGCAACGCCAGCTGGGGATCTTCATCCGGGGCGACGGCATCGATCCCCGCACCCGGGCCCACGCCGACGCGGCCTACCTCCGGGTGCTCGACCTGCTCGAAGCCATCTTCGGGCAGCGGCCGTACCTGCTGGGTGAGCGGCCCACCATCGCCGACATCGGCTTCATGGGTCCGATGTTCCGCCACTTCGCCCAGGACCCGACCCCCGCTCACCTGATGGCCGAACGAGCCCCGGCGGTGTGGGAGTGGGTGGCCCGCACGTGGAACGCCCGGGCCGGCCGCCTGGGCGACGGCGAGCTGTTGATTGCGGCGCCCGACGACTGGGACCCCATCCTGCGCGAGAGCGGGGTCACCCACCTGGAGATGCTCGACGCCAACGCCCGGGCCCACCAGGTCGACGAGCCTCGTCACGACGCCGAGATCCAGGGGGTGATCTACCGGGACCTGCCCACCTCGCCGTACCGGGTGTGGTGCCTCGAGCAGCTGCGGGCCCGATTCGACGAGCTGGACCCCGAGTCGGCCCTCGTCGTGCGGCAGCGGCTGGAGGGCACGGGCGCCTGGGAGCCGCTGTGGCGGACCGACGGCCTGGCGTCTGGCCACGATCCCGATGGCGACGCGCCGTTCTGTGCCGGCCAGCGGGTGTTCCCGGCCGAGCGCCCCGAGGTGTTCGGCCGTCTCTGGCGGCGCTACCGTCGCCGCTCGTGACCGATCTGCCGCCGACCACCGCCAGCCTGCCGGCCCGCATGGGCGCTCGATGGGACACCGAGGGCGAGGAGGTGCGGGGGTACGTGGACGTGTTGCCCGAGCTGTGCCATCACGGTGTCGTGCGGGTGTCGGTGCTGGCCATGCTCGTGGACACCGCGGCGGGGATGGCGGCCGACCTCCGGGCCGGCGAGGACTGGACCTTCACCGCCGACCTGTCGCTGCGCCGTGTGCCGGTCACCGTCGACCGGATCGAGACCGACCCGATGGTGTTGCGCGAAGGCGGCCGGGGCATCACGGTCGACGTCCCCCTGCTCGACGCAGCGGGGCGTCGTATCGGGGCCGGGGTGTCGACCTTCTCGCGCCTGGTCAGGCGCGACGGTGATCCGCCCAAGGTCGGGTTCACCGACGCGTCCGAGTTCGAGTGGCCCACGCCCGAGGCACCGCTGGCCGAGTTGTTGGCCGCCCATGTGGTGGGGGACGAGCTGGAGCTCGATCTGCGCCCCACCGTGCTCAACCCGGCCGGGGTGCTCCAGGGCGGGGTGGCGGCGCTGTTGGCGGAGTTGGCCGCCGAGCGCCGGCTCGAAGCGGCCACCGGCGCCCGCCTGGTGGGCACCGGCATGGACATCCGCTACGTGAACATGGGTCGGATCGGTCCCATCCGCACCCACGTCGAGGTCATCGGCGGCGCCGACAGCCTGAGCGCCCAGGTGCGCCTCATCGACACCGGCCAGAACGACCGCGTCGTCACCCACAACCTGATCGATCTCACCGCGGTGTGAGACCCCACCGACGCGGCTCCGATCAACCGGTGACCGGCGCCTATACCGGTTGGGCGGCTACAGGGAGCAGATGAGGCCGTCAGCGGGGGAGCGGCGTCCATTGAGCACGTCGTCGTAGGCGGCGGCGATCGCGTCGGGGCCGTCGACGCGCACGATCTGCAGCCAGTCGTCGGTGAAGGCGACGAAGCGGGCCCACTGGGTGCCCATGCGGGCCATGACCTGACCCGGACCCCAGTCGGCGTTGCGCTTCTCGATCTGGCCGGGGGCGAAGAAGAACTCCGGAGCCGGGCCCGGCAGGGGATCGGTGGACCGTTCGGCATCGTGGTGGGTGGCGCCGACCGAGAGCGAGAAGGCCAGGCTGGCGCCGTAGTGCTCGTGGACGCGACCCAGCACCGCGCGGTCACCGGCCATGTCGACCACCACCGCCGACGTTGAACCGTCGAGGCTCTCGATGTCGTCGTAGGTGGCCACCTGGTCGTAGCAGCCCAGACCGACCACGAAGTCGCGGTTGGGAGCCGAGGTCAGCCCGATGGCCCGGGTGCCCCGATCGCGCACGCACCAGGCCAGCGCGATCGAGGTCTTGGCCGACGCGCTGGTGATCACGGTGGCCTCGGCGCAGTGGTTGTCGGCGTCATCGAGCATGTCCTCGGCCAGGAACGACGTCATGAACAGGCCCCGTAGCAGCGCCACCTGATCCTCGCGGGCCGGATCGTGGCTGGGGTCGCCGGCCAGATCGGTGAACTGGCGATAGGCCGGCGCGTGCTGGGCCCGGTGGCGGCCCGCGGCCCAGATGCCGCCGCGGTTGACTTCGGCCTCGATGACCACCTCGTCGCTCATGGGGAAGAAGCCGAAGTAGCGCCCACCGGCGGCCAGCCCCTCGAGGGTGGACTCCACCAGCTGGGCATGGCCCATGGCCGGGATCTGGCCCCAGGGATCGGTGGCCGGATAGAAGTCCCAGTACCCGAGGAACGAACCGGCGCTGGCGTAGGTGACGTTGTTGGCGGTGAGGGCGAAGCTCTCGATCCGGAATCGCACCTGGCCGGGATCCAGTGGCTCGGACTCGGTCGTCACCGAGCGGGTCGCGTGGAGGTCGGTCTTGTCGACCTGGAAGGTGGTGGGCATGCCTGCACTCTGGCACACGCTTCTGGGGCACAATGGCGCTCGACCGCCCAACTGGGAGAGATCAATGCCCGCCAACCCCCTCGACCTGGCCGAGCCCACCGACGACATCTACAACCTGGCCATGTCGGCCGAGGCCAAGCCGCTCTACGACAAGGTGTGCGCCTTCATCGCCGACGTGGTCGATCCGGCCACGCCGGAGTTCTTCCGGCTGGGCGAGGGCCGCGCCGAGCGGTGGGGCTACGGCGAGGGCCAGCTCGAGTTGCTGGACGACCTGAAGGCCCAGGCGAAGGGCCAGGGGCTGTGGAACTTCTTCCTCCCGGATGCGGAGACGGGCGAGGGCCTGAAGAACCTCGACTACGCCTACATCGCCGGTGAGTTGGGCAAGAACCCCATCGCCAGCGAGACGCTCAACTGCAGCGCGCCCGACACCGGCAACATGGAGGTGCTCGAACGGGTGGGCACCCCCGCGCAGAAGAAGCAGTGGCTCGAACCGCTGTTGGCCGGCGAGATCCGGTCGGCCTTCGGGATGACCGAGCCCGACCTGGCCTCGTCCGACGCCAAGAACATCGCCACCCGGGCCGAGCTCGACGGCGACGAGTGGGTCATCAACGGCGAGAAGTACTACATCTCCGGAGCCGGTGATCCCCGCTGCAAGATCATGATCTGCATGGTGGTCACCAACCCCGACGCCGCGCCCTACCAGCGGCAGTCGCAGATCCTGGTCCCCATGGACACGCCGGGTCTCGAGGTCCTGGGACCGATGCACGTCTTCGGCAAGGACGACGCCCCCCACGGCCACATGCATCTGCGCCTCGACAACGTGCGCGTCCCCAAGGACAACATCTTGTTGGGCGAGGGTCGGGGGTTCGAGATCTCGCAGCTGCGGCTGGGACCGGGCCGCATACACCACTGCATGCGCTCCATCGGGGCGGCCGAGAAGGCCCTGCAGCTGATGGTGCAGCGGGGGCTCTCGCGCGAGGCCTTCGGCCGGCCCCTCATCAAACTCGGCAAGAACACCGAGGTGGTCAGCCGGGCCCGCATCGAGATCGAATCGATGCGGCTGATGGTGCTCCGGGCGGCCAAGGCCATGGACACCATGGGCAACGCCGAGGCGCGGGTGTGGGTCAGCGCGGTGAAGGCCATGGTGCCCGAGCGCGTGTGCCAGATCGTCGACGAGGCCATACAGATCCACGGGGCCACTGGCGTGTCGCAATGGACGCCACTCGCCGACATGTACACCAGCATGCGCACCCTGCGCCTGGCCGACGGCCCCGACGAGGTGCACCACATGGTGGTGGGCCGGGCCGAGATCGCCAAGTACACGAGCTGAGGGAAAAACGCCATGGACATCTACGAGGCGCTCTACACCACCCGGGCCATGCGCCGGGTCAAGCCCGATCCGGTACCCGCCGACGTGCAGCACAAGATCGTGGACGCCGCCATCCGGGCCCCGACCGGTGGCAACACCCAGGGTTGGCGGTTCCTGCTGGTCGACGATCCGGCCGTGATCGGCCAGATCGCGCCCATCTACCGTGAGTGCATCGACTTCCTGTGGGAGCACATCTACAACGAACGCATCGCCGCGGCCGAGGCCGACCCCGAGTCCGAAGCATCCAAGCAGATGATGGTGATGCAGAAGTCGGTGCAGTACGCCGTCGACCACTTCGCCGAGTACCCACTGCTGCTGTTCGCCTTCGACCAGGCCGACACCACCGGCGGCTCGATCTTCCCGGCCGTGTGGAGCGCCATGTTGGCCGCCCGGGCCGAGGGCGTGGGCTCGTCGCTCACCAGCGTGCTCATGATCAAGGGCGAGGAGGTGCCCGACCTGTTGGGCGTCCCCGCCGACGAGGGTTGGCGCATGGCCTGCTGCGTGCCCATGGGGTACCCGAAAGGCAAGTGGGGGGTGGCCCAACGAGCACCGGTGCACACCGTGTCGTTCCGCAACCACTGGGGGCAGTCCGTCGCTTTCGAGAGCGACCAGCCGCTCTGGCCGTGAGGCTCCGTCGGCGGCAGGCCGCGGTCGTTCCCGACGACCCGTGCACGGCGGCCTTGGTCGACGCCCTCGGTGTCCACAAGGTGAAGGTCGACGGCGCCAGCCGCTACCTGGCCGCCCGCGACGCCTCGGTCTACCGCGATGGGGCGGCCGGCCCGGTCTGCTATCCCGAGACGGCCGACGAGGTGGCCGCCTGTGTGCGCATCGCCGCTCGACACGATCGGGCCGTCGTTCCCCGGGGGGCCGGCACCGGTCTGGCCGGGGGCACGGTGCCGCTGGGCACGCCGGTGGTGATCGCCACCACCCGCATGAACCGCATCCTCGACGTGAACCTCGACAACCGGGTGGTGTGGGTCGAGCCCGGGGTGATCAACCTCGACCTCACCCGGCACCTGCTGCCGATGGGGTTCCACTTCGCCCCCGACCCGTCCAGCCAGCAGGTGTGCACCATCGGCGGCAACGTGGCCAACAACTCGGGCGGTCCCCACTGCCTGGCCTACGGGGTGACCAGCGCCCACGTGGTCGCCGTCGACGTGGTGTTGCCTTCGGGCGAACAGGTCCGCCTGGGCGGCGTCGAGCCCCACCAGCCGGGCTATGACCTGCGCGGCGCGTTCGTGGGGAGCGAGGGTCTGCTGGGCATCGCCACCCGGGTGGCGGTGCGGATCACGCCCAACCCACCCGCCGTGGCCACGCTGCTGCTGTCGTTCGACGACGTCGAGAAGGCGGCCACCGCCGTGGGGGCCATCATCGCCGCCGGCATGGTGCCCGCCGCGCTCGAGATGATGGACAGCCGCATCATCGCGGCGGTGGAGCACCACGTGCACGCGGGGTACCCACTCGACGCGGCCGCCGTGTTGCTGGTCGAGGTCGACGGTCCGGCCGCCGGCGTGGCCGCCGACGCGGCTCGGGTCGGCGAGATCGGCCGGGCCCACGGTGCCACCGAGGTGCGCGAGGCGGTCGACGAACACGAGCGAGCCCTGTTGTGGAAGGGCCGCAAGGGGGCCTTCGGGGCCATCGCCGTGATCAAGCCCGACTACTACCTCCACGACACGGTGGTGCCCCGCCGGGCGCTGGTCGAGGTGCTCACCGCCATCTACGAGATCGCCGCCCGCCATGACCTGATCGTGTTGAACGTCTTCCACGCCGGCGACGGCAACCTGCATCCGCTGCTCGTGTTCGACGGTCGCGAACCGGGGACCATGCCGCGGGTTCACGCCGCCGGACGCGAGATCATCGAGGCGTCGCTGGCCGCCGGTGGGGTGTTGTCGGGCGAGCACGGCATCGGCGTGGAGAAGCGTGACTTCATGAACCTCCAGTTCAGCGACGACGACCTGGATGCCCAGGCCCGGCTGAAGGCCGCCTTCGATCCCCATTGCCGGGCCAACCCCGGCAAGGTGATCCCGGCCAGTCACAGCTGCGCCGACATCCAGGCCCTCCAGCGGGTTCCCGACGGAGTCTGGGGATGAACGACGACCTGGCCGGCTTCGTGGCCGACGTGGGACCGTCGGGTCCCGTCTGCGTACGCGGTGGCGGCACCCAGTGGCATGTGGGTGGCGCGGTCGCGTCCGCGGCCACCACCGTGTGGGCGCCGATCGGGGTGGTCGAGTACGAGCCCGAGGAGATGACGGTCATCGTCGGAGCCGGTACGCCGGTGGCCGACCTCCACGTCCAGTTGGCCCTGGCCGGCCAACGCACCAACCTTGTCGAGTCGCCCGGGTCGTCCGTGGGCGGCGCCCTGGTCGTCGGTCGCGACGGTGTGCACACCTTGGGTCGGGGCCGGGCCCGTGACGCCCTCCTGCAGGCCCGGTACGTGTCGGCCGAGGGGGCGCTGGTCACCGCCGGTGGACCGACCGTGAAGAACGTCACCGGTTTCGATCTCTGTCGTCTGCTGGTCGGCTCCCTGGGAACGCTGGGGCTGCTGGGTGAGGTCATCCTGCGCACCCAGCCCATCCCCGCGGCGGCCCGGTGGCTACAGGGCGAGGTCGACGATCCCCGGGTCGTCGCCCGGACGACCCGCACCGCATCGGCGGTGCTGTGGGACGGCACCACCACCTGGGTGCACCTCGAAGGACACGGCACCGACCTGGACACCGACGCCGCCGCCCTCCCGGGTGCGTTCGTCGAGGTCGACGGCCCGCCGACGCTGCCGACCCACGCCTGGTCGATGGCGCCCGCCGAGCTGGTCGATCTGGATCCGTCTGCCACCGGGCCCTTCGTGGCCGAGATCGGCGTCGGGACCGTGCACGCGACCGCCCCGTGTCCCCCCGTGGCGGTTCCCGATGCGCTTCGCCGGCTCAATCAGTCGGTTCGGGACCGGTTCGACCCCGACCGCCGACTCAACCCGGGCCGCGACCCGCTGGCCGCCTGATGGACCTGGGCATCGACGCCGATGATCTGGCCACCTGCGTGTCGTGCGGGCTGTGCCTGCCCCACTGTCCCACCTACCGGGCCACCGGGGACGACATGGCCTCCCCGCGGGGACGCATCGCACTCATGCGGGCCGTGCAGAACGACGGCGCCCCCCTGCTCGACGAGGTGGTGCGCTCGATGGAGACGTGTGTGCAGTGCCGGGGCTGCGAGCCGGCGTGCCCCAGCGGCGTCCCCTTCGGCCGGCTGATGGAGTCCACCCGCCACACCCTCGCCGACCGGCACATCATCACCCCGCGCTGGCAACGACTGGCCCTGGTCGTCCTCGGCCGACCGGGCCTGCTGCGGGCAGGCAGCTCGGCCCTGGCCGTGGCCCAGCGATTGCGGATGGTCCCCTCCGAGCGGTTGGGCCTGCCCCGCCGCCTGCCCGTGCGGCGCCGGCCCCATCGCTCCTCGGGCACCGACGTCCTCCTCTTCACGGGATGTGTCATGGATGCCTGGCAACGAGACGTGCACCACGCCACGCAGCGGGTCCTCGAGGCCGCAGGTGTGGGCGTCACCCCCACCGCGGACGCCGCCCCGTGCTGTGGTGCACTGCACACCCATGCCGGACTCACCGCTGCGGCCCGGCGCCGGGCTCGGGCCACCATGGCTGCCCTCCGGGGTGATGCTCCCATCCTGGTCGACTCGGCCGGTTGTGGTGCGGCCCTCAAGGACTACGGCCACCTCCTCGACACCGGCGAGGCCCGACAGTTCTCGGCCCGAGTACGCGATGTGCACGAGTGGATGGCGGATCGACTCGATGTCCTACCGAGAGTCGATCCGCTACCGATCACGGTGGCCATCCAGGATCCCTGTCACCTGCGCCACGTGCAGGGGGCCCACGAACCGGTGCGGGCCGTGCTGGCCCCATTCGTCGCCGAACTGCGCGAGCTCGACGACGATGGTCTGTGTTGTGGAGCCGGCGGGGCCTTCTCGCTGCTGGAACCCCAGATGGCCGGCGCGGTCCGCGATCGGTTGGTGGCGGCCATCGGCCGCGCCGGAGCCGACGCCGTGGCCAGTGCCAATCCGGGGTGCAGCCTGCACCTGGCCGCGGCCGGCCTCGACGTACGCCATCCCATGGAGCTGGTGGCCGCCGCCCTCGCCGCCGACCAGCTCCGCCCCCACCACGAGGACGGTCCATGATGTTCACCGATCGACACGATGCCGGGCGGCGCCTGGCCCACCGGTTGCTCCCCTTCGCCGATGCCGACATCGTGGTCCTCGGGCTGCCCCGCGGTGGGGTGCCCGTGGCCGCCGAGGTGGCCGCCGCCCTCTCTGCGCCCCTCGATGTGATCGTGGTCCGCAAGCTCGGCGTGCCCCACCAACCCGAGCTGGCCATGGGGGCCATCGGTGAGGACGGGGTTCGGGTCGTCAACGACGAGGTCGTGCGCATGGCCGGCATCGGACCGGCCGACCTGGCCGCGGTCGAACGGAGCGAACGGACCGAGCTGGATCGCCGGGCCCGACGCTTCCGGGGCGATCGGCCGCGCATCGACCTCACCGGCAAGACCGCCCTCATCGTCGACGACGGCCTGGCCACGGGCTCCACTGCCCGGGCCGCCTGCCAGGTGGCCCGGGCTCATGGTGCGGCCACGGTGGTGCTGGCCGTTCCGGTCGCCCCCGTCGAGGCAGCCGGGCGCATGGCCGACGCGGCCGACACCTTCGTCGCCCTCGAGACCCCGAGCACCTTCTACGGCGTCGGTCAGTTCTACCGAGACTTCACCCAGACCACCGATGAAGAGGTGGTGACCCTGCTCGGGCCGTCCTAGGACCGGGGCAGTCGGGCGCTCGGCCCGTTTCTTCCGCTCTGGTTCGCGTTGCTCACGGGCGCTCGGGCCCGGTTCTTCCGCTCTGCACGGGCCGCTCGGGCCCGGTTCTTCCGCTCTGCACGGGCCGCTCGGGCCCGGTGGGGAGGCACATCCCGCTACTGGCGGCTCATCTCGCTGCGGGCTTCGGCGGCCTGATCGCCGTCGCCGGGTCGGTTGGGCGAGATCAGTTGGATGTCGATGGACCGCAGGATGCCCTCGAATCGGTTGGGCGCCGAGTACAGCAGGCTGACCGGCGATCCGCCGTCGTAGCCGACGGTGGGACCGGTGCTCGACATCATGCCGAGGAACAGTGGGATGTCGGCCTCGGCGACCTCGGCGCCGTCCACGAGCAGGGTGGCGGTCCCCGTGCGGGCCCCGGTGCGGCGGACCCTGACCTCGGCCAGGCAGTCGCCGACCGGGATCGCGTCGGAGGATGTCACCACGGTGTGGTGGTCGAAGGCGTTGTAGTCGAACACCAGCCGGTCGTCGTGCACGAATAGCGAGATGCCGGCGTTCTGGGTGCCGGTGGCATACAGCACGCCGTTCTGGCCGGCGGAGCGGTTGATGTCGGCCTTCATGTCGTAGCTGCGCCCGTTGATGGGTGCACCGGCCTGCGCGGCCAGGGGGGCCATCGGCGGTCGGTACACGTAGTGCCGATCGCGGGGGTGGGGGGAGTGGTCGCGGAAGCGGGCCCCGAACAGCTCGGCCAGGCGGTCGTCGAGGGGCAGCACGCCCTCGGCCTCGGCCTGCTCCCACCACCGGTCGATCAGATCCTGGAGCTTGTCGGGCTCGGTCTCGGCCAGGTCGTGGCACTCCGACGGATCGACGTCCACGTGGTACAGCTCCCACCGGTCGTCGTCGAAGGCTGTGCCCGCCTCGTGACGGGTGACCGCCTTCCAGCCGTCCTGCCAGAGGCCGCGGTGGCCGCCCATCTCGAAGTACTGGATGGGCTTGGTGGTGGGGGCGTCGGGGTCGGCGAACGTGTATGTCATGGCCGTGCCGGTGACCGGCATCTGCTCCAGCCCCCTGTAGGTGTCGGGTGGGGTGAGGTCGAGCAGGTCATAGACGGTGGCGGCCACGTCGTTGACGTGGTGGAACTGGTGCCGGGTGGCGCCCCTGTCGGTGATGCTGTCGGGCCAGTGGACGATGAGCGGCACGTGCACGCCACCTTCGTGGGTGTTCTGCTTGTACCACTTGAACGGCGTGTTGCCGGCCTGGGCCCAACCCCACGGGTAGTTCGAGTGGCTGTGAGGGCCGCCGATCTCGTCGAGATGGGCCACGGCCTCGTCGGGCGTCTCCAACATGCCGTTGAAGAACTTCATCTCGTGCAGCACACCGAAGGGTCCGCCCTCCTGGCTGGCGCCGTTGTCGGCCAACACCAACAGCACGGTGTTGTCGAGCTCGCCCAGAGCGCGGAGGCTGTCGACCAGTCGTCCCACCTGCACGTCGGTGTGCTCGAGGAAGGCGGCGAACGCCTCCTGGAGCCGGGCGGCCAGCAACCGTTGGTTCTCGGGCAGGTCGTCCCAGGCGTCGACACCGGGATTGCGGGGGGCCAGCTGGGTGCCCTCGGGCAGCAGGCCCATCTCCTGCTGGCGGGCGAACCACCGCTCGCGGGCCACGTCCCAGCCCTCGTCGAAGCGACCCCGCCACCGGTCCAGGTACTCGGCCGGGGCCTGGTGCGGAGCATGGGTGGCGCCGAAGGCGGCGTACAGGAAGAACGGTCGGTCGGGACGCACTCCCTTCGAGTCGTGGATGAACTCGATGGCCTTGTCGACCATGTCCTCACTGAAGTGGTACCCGTCTTCGGGTCGGGCCGGCGGATCGATGTGATGATTGTCGTAGGTGAGCGACGGGCTGAACTGGTCGGACTCGCCGTCGAGGAAGCCGTAGTAGCGATCGAATCCCCGTTGCAGCGGCCACTGGTCCATCGGCCCGGCGGCCGAGCACTGCTCCATCGGAGCCAGGTGCCATTTGCCCACGCAGAACGTGGCGTACCCCTCGTCGTGGAGGAGCTCGGCCATCGTGGCCGCGTGATTGGAGATGTGCCCGGTCATGTGCGGGAAGCCCGTGCGGAAGTTCGACACCGCCCGCATGCCGACCGCGTGGTGGTTGCGGCCGCTGAGCAGCGCCGCCCGGGTGGGCGAGCACAGCGGTGTGACGTGGAAGTTGGTGTAGCGCAGGCCGCCCTCGGCCAGGGCATCGCAGTGGGGAGTGGTCAGCGTGGACCCGTAGCAGCCCAGCTGGGCGAACCCGAGATCGTCGAACAGCACGATCACCACGTTGGGGGCGTCGTCGCCCGGGTGGGGCGGCTCGGCGAACCAGGGCTCGCTGTCGGCCACCGTGGCACCGATCGTGCCGTGGAACTCGCCGTAGTGCTTCACGTACAACCCCCTGCGTGCCGGTCGCTGATGGCCGTGGATCCGGACCGGCGCCGGGCCCCCCTGGCACGTGACGAATGGGTTTCGCCCGCGGCGCCGAAGCGACATCGAGGTGTAACCCAACCCGCCTCGGGGCGACTCTATTCTGACACGGTGAGTGCCACAAGCTCTGCGGACGTCGATGGTCGTCGAGCTCGACGCGACCGCAATCGCGACGCCGTGGTCGATGCCCTGCTCGAGCTCTGGCGCGAGGGCAACCTGGCCCCGACCGTCGCCGAGGTCGCGTCCTGTTCAGGGGTGTCGCACCGTTCGGTGTTCCGCTACTTCGAGGATCTCGACGAGCTGGGACGGGCCGCGGCCGATCGCCAGCAGCAGTTGGTCGCGCACCTGTACGAGCTGTCAGACCTCGGCCGGGGGCCGTTGGCCGATCGGATCAAGACCCTGGTCGAGAGCCGGGTGGCCCTCTTCGAGGAAGTGGCCCCCACGGCCCGGGTCGCTCGCCTCCGAGCTCCGTTCGTGGCCGCCATCGCGGCCCGGCTCACCGAGAGCCGGACCTACCTGCGGGCCCAGATCGGCCAACAGTTCGCGGCCGAGCTGGCGGCCATGGCGCCCCACCAGGCCGACCGGGCGTGGGCCGGCGCCGACGTCTTGTTGTCGTTCGAGAGCTTCGAGCTGCTGCGTCATGCCGGGCGATCGCCCGGTGAGGTCGGTGAGGCGCTCGAGCACGGCCTGACCGCTCTGTTGGGCTGAGTCTCGGGCCGTTTGATCGTGTGCGACACCTTCTGCTCGGTGGATGCCGACGCCACGCTGTTCGCCAAGAACTCGGACCGGCCCCCGGACGAGGTGCAGGTGGTCGAGCTCCACCCGCGCCGTAGCGCCGTGTCGTCGGCCCGGCCCATGCAGTACATCGAGGTCGCCGATCGGCCCGCCCACGCGGTGATGCTGTCCCGTCCCACCTGGCTGGTCGGCGCCGAGCACGGTGTCAACGAGCACGGCGTGGCCGTCGGCAACGAGCGGGTGTACAGCCTGGTCGAGGATCGGGCACCGGCCCTGCTGGGCATGGACCTGGTGCGACTGGTGCTCGAGCGGGCGGCGACCGCCGACGAGGGCCTGGCCGTGCTCACCGGGCTGCTGGCCGGTCACGGCCAGGGGGGCTCGGGCGTGGCCGACCACGACGACCCCTACGACTCCTCGTTCCTGGTGGTCGACCCTCAGGGTGGTTGGGTCATCGAGACCTCCGGGTCCGACTGGGTGGCCCAGCGGGTGGTGGGGTCGGCCGCCATCTCCAACCGGTACGGCATCGGGATGGCCGGTGATCGGGCCGGGGGCCGGGCATCGACCGCAACCGACACCACGGCGTGGCATGACCCGTCGGTCGATACGCGCATCGCCGATCACCGGTTGGCGGCAACCACCCGGTGCGCGACCGCTCGGCCGACGGTGGCTGATGCGGTGGCCGTCCTGCGTGATCACGGCGGCAGCGCCGAGCCGCCGTCCCGGGTGGGACCGGACCGGTCCGGGGTGACGGTCTGCATGCACATCCGGGACTTCCAGGCGACCACCGCGTCGATGGTGGCCACCCTCGGCGCGGGGGACACGCCGATACGCACGTGGGTCTGCCTGGGCAGTCCCTGCGTGGGGGTGTATCTGCCGGTGCGGTTCGGCGCCGTTCCTGCGGGCCTGTCCGACCCTTCTCGTTGGCACCGCGCCGCAGGTCGGCGTCGGCAGGTGGAGGCCGACGGCGCGGCGCTGGCCCCGTTGCGTCAGGTGCTCGACCCGCTCGAGGTCGAGCTGTGGCAGGAGGCCGATGTCGCGCACGCCGCCACCGACGATCCGGCCGTCCATCTGGCCCTCGCCGAGCGGTCCCTGGCGCGCATCGACGCCGCTACCGGTTGAGAGGGGACCGCTCCGGTCAGAAGGGACGGAGCGTGCGGAGGAAGGCGCCTTCCGGTGGGAGGGCGCCGACGGTCCAGTCGCCGCTCGGCTCCGCGGTCCAGAACTGCTGCCACGTCGGCCAGAACTCCGGCAGCGGGCCCTCGGCCGGTGGGCGATCGGGCCAACGGATCTTGGCCGGCCCCACCGGCCGGTCGTCCTGATCCACGGCGTACCAGAACAGGGGCAACCGGCGACGAAAGTACCAGCGACCATCGAGACGCTCGTACGTGTCCCAGTACTGCATCTGCACGACCACGAAGTCGTCGCCCATCTCGTGCTCGGCCCGGCAGTAGAGCACGCCGTGGGCGTGGTGGGGGTCGTCGAGCTCGATCAGGTGGTTGGCGATGATGTGCGCCGTCTGCCCGAACCGGTCCCGCAGGGTGGCATCGAACCACTCCTTGAGTGCCGCACGGCCGGCTCGGTCAGCTCCGACCTGCACGTCGGGGGCGAAGCACGACACGAGGTGGTCGAGCGATCGGGTGTCGATGGCCAGCGCATACTTCGCCGCCAGTCTGCGTATGGCCTCGGTGGACTCCAGACGGTCCAGCCGATCCTCGGTCGTGTCGGGATGCTCGCGCTCGGAGGGCTCCATGAGCCTCTGCTCTAGCAGAGCTCCCGGCGGGGCGGCACCGGGTCGCGCCGTCTTCAGAATATCTTGCGAGGAAGGTAGGGTCGGCGCTGCACGCTTCTCGAGGAGACCCCATGGCAATCAGCGACATCGACCTCTGGGACATGGACGCCTTTCAGCGGCAGGAGCATCATGAGATGCTCACTGAGCTGCGCGAGGCCGACCCCGGCATCCACTGGATCGACGAGGGTGACCACGGTCCCGGCTTCTGGGCCGTCACGCGACTCGAGCACCTGCGCGAGATCAATCGCCAGCCCGAGTTGTTCTCGTCCAACGCCGGGGGCACGCAGATGCAGGAGGTCGAAGAGGACGGTTCCATGGGCGCGGCCCAGCGCGACAGCCTCATGTTGTCGATGGATCCGCCCAAGCACACTCGCTACCGTCGGCTGGTGAGCCGCGGGTTCACCCCCCGAATGATCGGCCTGCTCGAGGACTACCTCCAGAACCGCACTCGCATCATCGTCGACGGGGTCTGCGAGAAGGGCCAGGCCGAGTTCGTCACCGAGCTGTCGGCCGAGCTTCCTCTCCAGGCCATCGCCGAGATGTTGGGCATCCCCATGGAGGACCGCCAGCGGATCTTCGATTGGACCAACTCGATGATCGGCTCCGATGACCCCGACTTCGTCCAGACCGAAGAAGACGTCATGACGGCGTTCACCGAGCTGTACCTGTACAGCCATCAGCTCCAGGTCGAGCGGCGGGAGACACCGGGCGACGACATCATCACCACGTTGCTCAACGCCGATGTCGACGGTGAGGCGCTCGACGAGACCGAGTTCGACATGTTCTTCCTGTTGCTGTGCGTGGCCGGCAACGAGACGACCCGCAACTCGATCACCCGGGGCATGATGGGCTTCTTCGAGTTCCCCGACCAGTGGACCAAGTTCGTCAGCGACCCGGACCGGTACATGAGCACCATGATCGAGGAGGTCGTGCGCTGGGCAACGCCCGTGCTCAACTTCCGCCGCCAGGCCGTGCAGGACTACGAACTGGGCGGCGTGCAGATCCGTGAGGGTGACAAGGTCGTGATGTGGCACATCGCGGCGAACCGCGACCCCCGGGCCTTCGACGACCCCTGGGTGTTCGACATCGAACGCAGTCCCAACGACCACGTGGGCTTCGGAGGCGGTGGGCCGCACTACTGCCTGGGTGCCAACCTGGCCAAGATGGAGATCCGGCTGATGTTCAAGGAGATCGCCGAGCGGCTACCCGACATCCGCCAGGCCGGAGAGGTGGCCTACCTCCGCTCCAACTTCATCGGCGGTATCAAGAAGCTGCCCGTGGAGTTCACGCCGACACCCTCCACCCACACCGAGCCGATGCTGCGGTTGGGCTCGGCTGCCGGCGCCAGTGGCACCGCAGGGTACGGCGGCGCCGTCGAGCGGGACTGATCACCCCCGGTGGACGACACTGCGGACTACATCGCCCTGCGGCGACTCCAGAGCGCCTACGCCGACATCGTCACCCGGCGGGCCTGGACCGAGCTCGGGGCGCTGTTCGAACCGGCGTGCCCGGTGATTCTGGATCTGCGCGACCGGGGCACCATGGAGTTCACCGGCGCCGACGAGATCGGCGCCTTCATCGCCCGATCGATCGAGGTCTTCGAGTTCTTCCGCTTCGAGGTGGTCAACACCACGATCGAGATCGGCATCGGCGGTGATCCCGACCTCGCCGGTGCCCGCATGTACATGTGCGAGCTGCGTCGTCACCGTGACGACGGCGACTGGAGTGCGATGCACGGCCTGTACGTCGATCAGATGAGACGCTCGGCCGATGGATGGCGCTTCGCCAAACGGCGGTACCACTCGGTCGGCCGCCAGGGCGCCGACTCGCAGGTCTTCGACTGGCCCGGCGTGGGGTGGACCGACATCTGAGCTCGGGTGCACCGAGGGCGGACGCCGGTGGCTGCTAGTTTCAGTCGTCGGAGCACGTGGGAGGGATGCGTTCATGAGCGGTGGCACCGAAGCGGGATGGCACAACGATCCGTTGGGTCGACACGAGTCCAGGTACTGGGATGGCACCCAGTGGACCGAGCACGTCTCCGACGCCGGGGTGCAGTCCACCGATCCTCTGGAGCAGGCCGCACAACCCGGTGGCGTGGTCGATCCCACCCAGACCATCGTGACCGGCGGCGCCCCCACCGCGCCGATGCCCTCGGCGCCGGCGGCCGACGGACTCCCGCAGTACGCCAACAGCGGCGCCCAGAAGTCGGGCGGATTCCCCATCGTCCCCGTGGTGCTCGGCCTGGTGGCCGCGGCTGTCGTGATCGGCGCCCTGGTGTTCTTCATCGGTGGCGACGACAAGGGTGGTGGCGGCGAGATCGGTGCGTCGACGGCCACCCTCGATGCCGATTCGCCCGTGGTGACCTACGAGGTGACCCTCGATCGGGGAGAAGGCATCCGCTTCCGTGCCGCCGGCGCCGACAGCGACCTCGATCCCGTGTTCGCGATGGGCGTCAGCGAGGACGAGGCCAACGCCCTGTTCAGTGACCTCGTGGCCGAGGAGTTCTTCTCCGATGGTGAGGCCACGCTCGGCGAGCTCTTCAGTGACATCGCCGACGACACGCTGTCGGACTACCCGCCGGGCGACACCGGTATCGAGTCGGGCCAGCTCTACGAGATCGATCGGTTCGACGATCACGGCAGCGGTACCCCCGAAGCCGGCTCGTTCATCGCTCCCCGGTCGGCGACGTACACGGTCGTGCTGTACGAGTACAGCGGGGAAGCGGGCGACTTCGATGTGTTGATCGAGCGCTGGGACGGCAACCTCGACTTCGCCGACCTCAGCGACTTCGTCGACGGCCTCAGTGATGTCACCAGCGACGATCCGTTCTTCACCGACGGGGACTTCTTCTCCGATTCCCCCGGCTTCTCCGATTTCTCCGACTTCACGGATCTCACCGACCCGTTCAGCGACTTCTCCGACTTCACCGACCCGTTCTCGGACTTCTCGGATCCGTTCAGCGACTTCTCCGATTTCACCGATCCGTTCAGCGACTTCTCGGACCTGTCCGATCTGACCGACTTCATCGACCCCTTCACCGATCTCTTCAGCGACTTCTTCACCGAGTTCTCCGACTTCTCGGGCTGAGACCGGCCCTGTGCTGGTCCGGCTCCGCCCGCTGCTGGTCGGGCTGGCGCTGTTGGCCGGCGCCTGCGCCGGCCGCGACGACATCCACCGACAGCGGGTCGGGGTGCTGGCCGACACCTGTGTGAGCATCATCGAACGCCGGGTCGGCGACGACTTCGACCGTGAGGCGCTGGAGTCCCGGGCCGGCGCCGCCGCCATGACCGAGATCTACGAGCGCTTCGACGGCCGGCGCCCCGCCGGCGTGTCGATCCTTCGCCGGCAGTGCCGAATCCGACCGTGACCACGCCCACCGTCGACCGACGGGCCAATCTGCGCGCCGTCGCCCTCGGCGTGTACGCCGGTGCGCTGGCGTTCAGTGTGGTCACCCGGGGCATCCCGATCGAGCGCGAGCAGGTGTTGCTCTGGCTCCTGGCCGGCGTCATCGCCGCGTCGATCGGCAGCTCCTGGAGCACCATCGCCCGGGCCGTGCGGGACTGGCTGCTGCTCGGCCTGCTGTTCCTGCTCTACGACTTCAGTCGGGGGGCGGCCGAGGGGCTGGGCATGCCCGTGCTGGTGGAGCTTCCGATCGACGTCGACCGGATGCTGTTCCCCGGCGACGTTCCCACGGTGGAGCTCCAGCAGCGTTGGCGACCGTTCACGGGTGAGCGGTGGTGGGAAGCGCTGGTCAGCATCGTCTACGTGTCCCACTTCATCGTGCCCTACGTGGTCACCGCGGTGATTTGGCTGCGCGACCGTCGGGTGTGGCGGCAGTGGCTGGCCCGCTTCAGCACCCTCACCCTGGCCGGGCTGATCACCTATGTGCTGGTGCCCACCATGCCACCGTGGTTGGCGGCACGAGGGGGTCACCTCCCGCCGGTGGAGCGGATCGCCGGGCGGGGCTGGCGACGCCTCGAGCTGGACGTGGCCGAGCGGGCGTTGGACAAGGGCCAGGCCGCGGTCAACCTGGTGGCGGCGCTGCCGTCGCTGCACGCCGCCTACCCCGCGTTGATCGCGACGTTCTTCTGGTCGCGGGCGGCACCGGCGTGGCGTCCGTTGTTGGTGGCGTATCCGTTGGCCATGGGCTTCACGCTGGTGGTGAGCGGTGAACACTACGCCTTCGACGTGCTCGTCGGGTGGATCTACGTGGCCGGGGTGATGGTCCTGTGGCACCACCTCGACGGCACCCGCCGGGTCCGCGCCTGGCTCGACGGATGATCCCGCCGCCGCCGGGCCCGGCCGAGCCCGAGCGCCTACCGACCGGGGCGTGGGTGGGTGCGGGCCTGGCGACGACGATCGCCCTGCTCACCCGGGTGTTGTGGCTGGGCCGTCCCGGGGTCTTCGTGTTCGATGAGATCTTCTACGCCAGCGACGCGGCCGACCTGATCCAGCGCGGCGTGGAGGGCGGCTCGCCCGTCCACCCCCCGCTGGGCAAGTGGATGCTGGCCGGCGGGATCCGGCTGTTCGGCTTCGATGCCGTGGGGTGGCGGGTGGCCCCGTTGCTGGCCGGCGCGTTGGTGGCCGGGCTCACCTTCGTCGTCGGCTGGCGGGTCACCGGGGGACGTCGGGGCGGCGTCATCGCCGCCGCGGTGGTGTTGTTCGACGGCATCAGTGTGGTCACCGGCCGGCTGGCGCTGCTCGACGGGCTGGTTGCGCTCTGGACGACAGCGGCCCTGCTGTTGCTCGTGCGGTTGGCCCAGGAGCCCCTCGACGGTCGCTTTCAGCGGCGGACCCGCCTGTGGTTGGGCGTCGTTTTGGGCCTGGCCTTCGCCACCAAGTGGACCGCGGCGGTCCTCGCCCCGGTGGTGGTGGTGACCATCGTGGCCATCGATCAACTGCTGCCCCGCCCGCTGCGGTGGCGGCGCTCGTTGGCCAGCCTGGGTCTCATGGCCGGCCTGGTCGTCGGCGTGTACGCGGTGGTGCACATCCCGTGGTTGGTCAACTACGAGGCATCAGCAGCGGTCGACGAGGCCTGTTCGGCCGAATCCTGTGACGTGGGCGTGCTGGTGCGCGTGGGCGACATCGCCGGCTATCAGGTGGACGTGTGGAACTACCACCGCGGGCTCGACCCCCAGCAACCCGACGCCGACTCGGCCGTGCACTGGCTGGGCCAGACCCGGGCCGTGCGGCTGTTGGTCAAGACCTGTGACCCGGCGCTGGCCCCTCACGCCGATCGGTCGGACGGCCTCTGTCGGTCGAGCGACACCACCGAGGTACGGATCCTGGCGGTGGGGAATCCGCTGATCTGGTTGATCGGGCCGGCCGCGCTGGCGGGCATGGCGGTGTGGGGCTGGCGCCGCCGGGACGGCGTCATCCTGGTGGTGGCGGCCACGGCCATCATGTTCTGGCTGCCGTGGTTGATCGGGGGACGACCGGGCTTCACCTTCTATGCCGCGCCGCTGGTGCCGGCTCTGGGCGTGTTGATCGCCGCGGCCGTGGAGGCGCTGCCGGCACGGGTGGCTCGCTGGTGGCCGGTGCTGGTCATCGCCTTCGGCCTGGTGGCGCTGGCGTTGTGGCCGCTGTGGATCGGCACGCCGCTGGCTCCCGAAACCGCCGACAAGCTGCTGTGGTTCAGTGGTTGGAGCTGACGTCGAGGGTGCGGGGTCCTGGGGTGACGGCGGTCGCCACCTCGATGGGAATCCAGCCGCGTACCGAGTTGATCAGGTGGACCCGATCGGCCCGGAGCAGGTCGTGTCGGGTCACCACCGACTCGGTGATGTAGCCGCTGTCGATGAGCTCGGCGCGGAAGGTGCCGGCGAGCAGGCCCGAGCTCAGCGGCGGAGTGATCAGCCGGCCGTCGACATCGACCACCACGTTGGCCCGGGTCGACTCGGTGACTTCGTCGCGCTCGTTCACCAACAGGACATCGGGGTGGTGAGGAAAGCGTTGGCGGGCCTGCTCGTACCGTGAGCGCTCCGTGGTCTTGTGGCGCAGGAACTCGTCGGTGGTGGACACCGGAACCGGGTCGATGGGTACCAGCCAGGTCCCGGCCGCCGGCTCGGGCCGGCGGTGTTGCTCCAGCTCGATGGCCCCGTCTCCCGCGATCAGCAGGCGCAACAGCAGCGGCTCGGAAGCGCTGACCGCCTCGACCCGCCGTCGCACCTCGACGGGGTCGAGGTCGAAGCCGAAGTGGGCGGCCGATGCCGTGACCCGGTCGAGGTGACGATCCAGCAGCACCGCGCCTGCCGCCGGCTCCCACGCCATGGTCTCGAGCAGGCGGAATCCGGTACG
>JAOUEE010000251.1 GCA_029858875.1 Acidimicrobiia bacterium | reverse complement strand
CGTCGGCACCCACCGAGAACCCCGCCTGTGGATGATTGGCCACGGTGTTGCCCTCGAAGAGGTTGTCGGCGGTGGCGTCGAAGATCTCGAAGCCGTGCAGACCGTTGGGCATCGGGGTCGTACCGTCGGGGCCGACGCCCACCAGGTTGTCGATCACGACATTGTCGACGGTCCCCGGTCGGCGCACCACGATGCCGGCCCGGGTGTTGTGGCCGACGATGTTGCTGGCGAGCAGGTTGGCCGACGCGTTGTCGGTGACGAGGATGCCGTTGTCGAGATTGGGCTTGGCCGCCAACGACGCGTCGAATCCGACCCAGTTGTCGAGCATGGTGTTGCGGTCGCCGGCCCCGGTGGAACCGTCGATCTCGAGACCCTCGTCGGCGAAGGAGTGCAGGATGAAACCGCGGATGAAACTGTCGCTGGTGACGAGGTTGAGGCCGGCGGTCGCTCCCGCCGCCGCGGTTCCATCGAGCTCGACGATCGGGTCGCCCGACCATCCGGGTTGGGTGGCGGCGTCGAGGATGACCGGGTGGCTCATGTTCGGGTACGGGGACGCGGGGGTGAACCGGAACACACCCGGCGCAGCTGCATACGCCGGGGGGATGGTGAAGGCGACCACATCCAGGTTGGCGGCGGCGTTGGCCTCGGCGATGGCGGCCCGCAGCGTGCATTCGGGCCGGGCAGCCAGGTTGGTGCCGCCGGTGGTGCACAGGCCGTCGCCGGGTGTGACGTCGCCGCCGTCGCCGGTGGAATTGACCACCAGGCCGGTCACGACCGATACCTGGTGGTCGGGAACGAAGGCGAGGCCCCGAGGACCGGCGGGGGAGGGCTCGGTGATACGGGCGCCGAGAGCGGCGCCCGTGGTGGCGTGGAAGCTCTTCACCTGATCGGTCCAGTAGTCGGCCACCCACAAGGCACCGTCGGGGCCGATCCGCAGCCCGGCCGGGGTGGTCAGCCCGGCGCTGACGAAGGGTCCGACTCCTGCGCCGGTGGTGGCGTCCACCTCGTCGACCCGGCCGCCACCGGCCAGGGAGACGAACAGGTTGCCGTTGGGCCCCCAGGTCAGTCCGGCCGGAGCGTCGCCGGGGCCGAAGGTGGTGAACACTCCCAGTCCGGCCCCGGTTGGCGCATAACGTTCGATGTCGTCGTCGACGCTGTCGGTGACGTAGAGATTGCCGTCGGGACCGAAGGCCAGCGCGCTCGGGGAGCTCACGGTGCCGGCACCGACAAAGGAGTCGATGAACGCACCGGTGTTGCCGTTGTAACGCAACACCTGCGCGGTGCCCGAACTGGCGACGTAGAGGTTCCCATCAGGTCCGAAGGTGAGACCGGTGGGACCGCTGAGCCCACCGGCACCGGCGGTGACGAAGGTGCCGAGGTGGGCGCTGGTGGCGCCGTCGTACCGGCTCACCGTGTTCGACGAGTTGCCGGTGACGTAGAGGTTCCCGTCGGGGCCCACCGTGGCGCTGTGAGCGCCGGCGAGCGATCCGGCGGTGGGGCCCAGGTCGGTCAGCTTGGTTCCGGTGACGGTGCGATGGCGGCCGACCTTGTCGATGGCGTCGTAGTAGGGCACCACCGCGTCGGCGGTGATCCAGGTGCCGTCGTCGTCGGTCACGCTGACCGTGACGTCGTTGGTGAGGCCCGCCGCCGTGTAGGTGTGGCTGACCGGTCCCGGGGTGCCGCTGAGCGCGTCGACGCGACCGTCGCCCCACGTGACCACCCAGGTTGACACCGTGTCGGCGCCGGGATCCTCGACCACGACATCGATCGTGTAGCGGGCACCGACGGCGGCTGCCCGCGGAGCCCGGATCGTCACCGTCGGTTCGGTGTTGGCGACGGTGAGTGCAGCGGTGTCGGTCGCTGTGCCCGTACCATCGTCGATCTCGACGGCGACGACGAAGCCCGCGTCGTCGTCCACGCCCAGGGTTCCGAGAGTGGCCCACGAGATCACCGGACGGCTCCCGGTGGCATCGTCGAAGTCGCCGTCGTTGTCGAGGTCCCAGGCATAGGTGAGGGTGTCGAGCTCGGGGTCGGTCGACCCGGACGCGTCGAGAGCCAGGGCGTCTCCCTCGTCGATGGTGTACGGGCCACCGGCATCGGCGACCGGGGCGGCACCGCTCGCCGCGGCGGCGGTGGCGAGCAGCACGCCGAGCGCGATGAGGACCGCAACGAGCGTTGCGGTCCTCATCACACGGGCGGCGGTCGAAGCCACGAGCCTGGTTCCCGATGGTCCGGGATCAGGGGTTGTTGGCGGTCTGCTCGGCGTCGAAGGTGAACGTCGCGGAGGTGTTGCGACCGGCGATGCTGTTGGGGGTCGACAGCGGGAGGGTCACGTTGACGCAGAGGACCTCGTTGGCTCCCGCCGCCAGCACCCGGTCGCCGGGATCGTCGCCCTGCGCGCTCGAGCCCCAGAGCGGGATGGTCGCGGTGCTGCCGAGGATGCCCGAGTAGACGTTGCTACCGGTGGCGTTCCAGTTGGCGTTGGTGCACGAGGCCACACCGGACTTCACGGTCAGCACCAGTTCCGAGGCCAACACGTCCTCGGTGGTGCTCGAGGTCACCGCGTAGCGGAACTCCAACGACCCCGAGTTCCTGACGTCCAGTGCCCGGGTGATCTGGTCGCCGGGCGCCAGGTTGGGCATGGTCACCACGGCGGAGGCCGGAGTGGCCACCAGGTCGATGGTGCCGGTCGAGAAGGCGTTGCCCGCCGCCTTCTCCTGATCGGTGAACAGGGCGAGTGAGGTGACGGTCAACACGCCGGCCGCCAGGGCCAGTAGGGCGACCGACGCCAGGATCTTGCTCGCCTTGCCCTGCTTCTGGGTCGTGGCCTGCTCTGTCATTGCGTTTCCTCCAGTGGGGGCCTGCTTGCTGTGTCTCCATCGGCTCGCGAGGGACTCGGATGAGGGCGTCTGGCCCTCGAACGAAGGGTTCTCAGCCGCCGAACAGCAGCGTCAGGTCGGCGTCGGCGCCGAAGACGGCTTCGGGGTCCTGCTGATCGGCGGCCGTCGGGTTGCCGTAGTAGATGAACAACGCGGTGGGGGAGCCGGCGGTGACAGTTGGGAGCCGCACCCAGGCGGTCACGGCCCCGGTGGCGCCGTCGTACGACTCGATCACATGGTCCAGTCGGGTGGTTCCGTCCGCGTCGGTGAAGACCAGGTCCAGCCCGCTGGCCAGCGCCGCGGATTGCACCTCGGGGTCGATCACCTCGACCAGGAGGGGAAAGTCGGTCACATCGGCGCTGAAGGTATCGCCCTCGACCGCGATGGGCTTGCGGAAGGTCCAGTCTCCCTGATCCAGCCACGATCCGGCCTGGACTGCTCCGGCGACGGCGAACGCCCCCGGGATCCGCTGGTTGGAGCTGGCGGCCGCCAGCCAGGCCGGGCTGCGCGCGACGCCTTCGACCCGCACTTCGTCGATCACGCCGTCGATGCCGCGGTCAGCCGTGGCGACGTTGCCGAGGGTGACCGTCATGGCGGGGCCCACGCCGAGTAGTCCCGACGCGGCGACGTTGCCCACCTCGGTCCCGTCGACGTAAGCGCGCAGGGTGGCGCCGTCCCACGTGGCGGCCAGATGATGCCAGCTGCCCACGGTCACCGCGCCGGCGCCGGCGTCGAGATCCACGGTGGTGCCGTCGAGGGTGAGACGGGCCCGCACCGCTCCGGTGCTGCGGGTGCCCAGCTCGAAGATGGTGTTGCCGGGATCGGCCGCCTTGGCGATGAGACGTGTCTCGGTGAGGTTGTCGAGGAGGACCCATCCGGACAAGGTGAGCTCGTTGGTGCCGGCCAGCTCGAAGCTCTCCACCCGGAGGGCGTCGTCGGCGCCGTCCAGGCTGGTGGCCCGTCCGGCCACCCCGGCCACGAGGTTGGTGCCGGACATGCCGCCGGCGCTGAGTCCGTCGTGGTTGCCGATCGAGGAGTCGTCGACCGCGGGGGCGTTCCCGGCGGGGTCGGTGGCCAGATGCCACACCCCGTCGAACGGGCCCGACCACACCGACCGAACGTCGTGGTGCGCGGGGGCGTCGGGTGCGCCGTAGTACAAGAAGAGGTTGGCCCCGCCCGCGTTGGTGATGGACGGCATCCGCACCCATGCGGTGAGCCGGCCCGATGACGGGTCGTAGCTCTCGATCTCGTGGGCCAGGGGCGTCACTCCGTCAGCGGCCGTGAATCGGATGTCGGAGCCGTCGGCCAGCGCGTTGGCGGTCAGGTCGGGCTGGGTGAGGGAGACGAGGAGGGGGAAGTCGAGGAGGTCGGCGGTCACGGCGGCGGGGGGCACGGTGAGTGGGATACGTCGGGTCCACGGTTGGGCTCGGTACCAGTTGGTACCGCCGGTGCGATCCTCGAAGTCGCCGAGCGTGCCCGATTCGAAGTCCTCGGTCAGCAGGAACACGTTCTCGGGGTCTTCCGCGGGCGGGGCAGGGGTGGCGTTGCCGAAGTACAGCCAGTACGAGCTGGTGGTGGCGGCGGCGATGGGGTCGACCGTGCGGAACCAGAAGGTGGTGGTGGTCAGATCGAACGCCGAGTCGGGGTCGAGAACGCGGTCCAGCTCGGTCCATGTGGAGCCGTCCCAGCGTAGGACGCGTAGGTCGGTGCCATCGGCTCGCGAGAGACCATTGGTCACGAGGGCGGCGTGATCGATGGTGACCGGGAGGGTGTATTCGTCGGGAGCAGCCGCGCTCGTCGTGGTCGCATCGATTCGCTGCCGAAACAGGTAATCGGGATACCACCACCGGGGGCCGGCCCACTCGATGACCTGCCAGCCGAACGACGCCGCCGCCGAGCTCGAGTCGCGGGTGATGGTGACCGTCGTCGAATCAGTGACCGCGAACGTCGCGCTCGCCTCACCGACGGCATCGTCGGTGGTCATGGTGGTGGACCCACCAGCGGAGGGCCCGGGCATGGCCACTGTCGCGATCGCCGTCGATCGGGTGAGATCGACGGGTTCCATGGGCACGGCTCGGTTCGCCTGACCGACGGCGAGATCGACCGTACCGTGGCGCACGGTGGAGCCGTCTCGGAGGGTGACGACCTGCACCTGGACCTCGACGGGGTCGCCGGCCACCTGACGGCTCACGTCGACGGTGGTCGACGACGACAGGTGAGTGCGCACCATCCGTGTCCCGATGTCAGGGCCGGCCGCGGCCGACGCGGTGCCGGTGATCAGGAAGGTGGCGGCCGGGTCGGCCGGGGACGGGAGCACGATGGTGTGCGCGGTGGCGCCTGCGCCCAGCGTGGTGGCGACCGTCTGCACGTCGATGTCACCCGGGTCATCGAAGGTCACGACCTGCCAGGTGAACTGGCGGCCCGGGTCATACGCAGCCGGCGCCTGGGACCGGATGCGGAGATTGGTGGCGCTGGTCAGCTCAGCGATCATGAGGTCGTCGCTGTCGAAGTCGGAAGCGGTGGCTTCCACCTCCGAGGTCACCAGCACGAAGCTGGCGGTGGGATCGGTCGCGGTGATCGGGATATCGATCTGATTCGATCCTCCGCCCGCAGTGGTGCCCCGTTGCACGGTGACGCCGCACGGGTACTCCACCACCGACCAGGCGACCGTCAGCGGTTCGGGTACGACTGCGTCGGTGGTTCGCGACAGCTCGACGACCGTTCCACCGCCGGTCAGGTGCCCACGAACCGTCGACGCCACCGGCTCGTTACCGGTGCTTCGCACCGACAGCATGAGGAACGAGCTGGTCGGATTCACCGGTGTGATCGGCACCGTCACCACGCCGTCGACGGCGTGGATCGTCTGTCCGCTCTGGACGGACCCGAGCTGTGCATCGAAGCATGCAGCTGTGGAGAAATCGTTGCTGG
>JAOUEE010000250.1 GCA_029858875.1 Acidimicrobiia bacterium | reverse complement strand
CCGGCTGAAGCGAACCTCCGAGCAGAGCATGGAGGGCAGCTGGATCCGCACCTGGCTGGACACCGTGTTCGACATCCCGTGGAGCGCGCGCGTGGACGGTGAGCCCGAGCTGGATTCGGCCCGGCAGATACTCGACGCCGACCACACCGGCCTCGACGACGTGAAGGAGCGCCTGATCGAGTACCTGGCCGTGCGCCGCCTCCGTCGATCCCGGGGCGTCGAGATCGACGGCAACCGACGGGGCGGTGTCATCCTGGCCCTGGTCGGACCCCCCGGCGTGGGCAAGACCTCGCTGGGCGAATCGGTGGCCCGCTCCCTCGATCGTCCGTTCGTGCGCCTGGCCCTGGGTGGCATCCGCGACGAGGCCGAGATCCGGGGCCACCGGCGCACCTACGTCGGCGCCCGACCCGGACGGGTGGTGCGCGCCCTCACCGAAGCGGGCGCCATGAACCCGGTGATCCTGCTCGACGAGATCGACAAGGTCGGCGCCGATTGGCGGGGCGACCCGTCCTCGGCACTGCTCGAGGTGCTGGACCCGGCGCAGAACCACAGCTTCCGGGATCACTATCTGGAATTCGAGCTGGATCTGAGCGACGTGGTGTTCATCGCCACCGCCAACCGGCTCGACACCATCCCCGGTCCCCTCCTCGACCGTCTCGAGGTCATCACCCTCGACGGCTACACCGACGAGGAGAAGGCCGCCATCGCCCGGGATCACCTCCTCCCGCGCCTCCAGGAGCGTTCGGGCCTGCGCGACGGCGAGATCATCGTCGGCGACGACGTGATCGAGCGCATCGCCGGCGACTGGACCCGCGAGGCCGGCGTTCGCCAGCTGGAACGGCTCCTCGACAAGGTGCTGCGCAAGGGGATCACCCGCCTGGCTGGCGATGATGCCGAGCCGGTGACCATCAGGCCCGACGAACTGGAGGACCTGCTCGGCCGTCCGGTGCCCCGCGAGGACACCGAAGACCGCACCTCCATACCGGGCGTGGCCACCGGCCTGGCCGTCACCGGAGCGGGGGGTGACGTGTTGTTCGTCGAGGCCTCGGCCATGGACGGTGAGCCGGGCCTCACCCTCACCGGTCAGCTGGGCGAGGTGATGCAGGAGTCGGGGGAGATCGCCCGCTCGTACCTGCGGGCCCATGCCGCCGAGCTGGGCCTCTCCGGCCTCGATCGGCGCCTCCACGTGCACTTCCCCGCCGGCGCGGTGCCCAAGGACGGCCCGTCGGCCGGCATCACCATGATCACGGCGATGGCCAGCCTGCTCAGCGGGCGTCAGGTGCGCCCACAGGTGGCCATGACCGGCGAGGTCACCCTGCATGGTCGGGTGCTGCCCATCGGTGGGGTGAAGCAGAAGGTCCTGGCCGCCCATCGGGCCGGGCTCACCGAGGTGATCCTGCCCGAAGCCAACGGTCCCGACCTCGACGACGTGCCGCAGTCGGTGCGCGAGCAGCTCACCGTGCACCTGGCCCGCGATGTCCGCGAGGTCCTGGAGCTCGCGCTCGAGCCCCTCCCCCCGAATTTGCAGGGCTGACGCGCGCCCAGCGCTCATCATCACCGCAATTTCGCCGTGGAAGACTGGGGGGTGAGCTATACCGGGGGGCTCATGACCTACGTCCAGGATCACATCGTCCACGACGCCGACAGCCATGTGATGGAACTGTCGGACTGGATCATCGAATACGCCGACCCCGACATCCGCGACCGCATCCGCCCGCTCGACCTGGGCCGGGCCGGCAAGTTCGCCGCGGAGGCCGTGGCCGATGCCGAAGCCCGCCGGGGCGACGAGGAGGCCGCGCGGCGCTTGGAGGATCAGTTGCTCACGGCCAAGGGCTGGATGGCGCTGGGCGCCTTCGATCCGGCCGAGCGAAGCCGGGCCCTCGACCTGTTGGGCTTCTCCAGCCAGCTGGTGTTCTCCACCTTCGCCGCCCTGCAGTTCGCGGGCGACGACCAGGAGCTCACCATGGGCGGCAGCCGGGCGCTCAACCGCGCCCTCGCCGACTTCTGCTGCGACGACGATCGCCTGGTCGCCGTGGGCCAGGCGCTGTGGATCGGACCCGACGACACGCTGAGCCTGGTCACCGAGGCGCTCGAAGAGGGCTGCGGCGCGATCCTGTTCCCGTCCGACCCCGGCCGCCACGGCATCTCCCCCACCCACGCCGACTACGACCCGGTGTGGGCCCTCCTCGAGGAGCGCGACATCCCCTTCATGCTCCACATCGGCGGCGGCGGTCGACCGGTTCGCCGGCCCTTCCACGACAACGGCCGCCCGGTCACCGACTTCCTCGGCGGCGGCGAGAACGTCCGATCCAAGGACTACATGGCGCTCAACCAACTCCCCGAGCAGTTCCTTTCGGCCATGGTGCTCGACGGCGTGTTCCAGGACCACCCCGGACTGCGAGGAGGATGCATCGAGCAGGGGGCCATGTGGGTGCCGTCCTGGCTGCGCCGGCTCGACAGCGTGATCCGTACCTTCTCCCGTACCGAACCCGCCCTGGCCGGCCTGGAGATGAAGCCATCGGACTACGTCCACCGCCAGCTCTGGTTCACGCCGTTCGCCGGCGAGGACGTGGGCTGGCTGATCGACCAGTGTGGCGACGACCTCTTCCTGTTCTCGTCCGACTACCCCCACCCCGAGGGCGGGCGCGATCCGGTGGCCCGCTTCGAGGAGACGATGGGCGACGTCGGCGACACCGCCCGTACCCGCTTCTACGAAACGAACTACGCCGAGATGCTGGCCTTGTAGGCAGGGCCGATCAGATGCCCCGCGCCTCCTGGGGCGCCACGATCCGGGCCCGACCGATGCTGGAGGCCAGGTCCCAGTTGGCGTGGTCGTGGATGAAGCGGTCGATGTTCTGGCCGATGGCGTTGAGGCAGGCATGGTCGGGGTCGTCCACGATCAGCACCGCGGGTTCGAAGTCGCGCAGGTTCCGCAGGGGCTGCTGCTCCCAGTCGGCGTGGTGCCCGTTGTTGCGAGCGGCCACGACCGCCGCGTTCCAGGCCGCATAGTCGTGCTCGAGGGAGAGCTCCTGGGGGAACTGGCGGCCACCGGCCGGCAACACCGCGTGCTGCACGGCTATCACCGTGCGCAGGGCCGAATCATCGGGTAGACCCCACCCCAGGACTGCGTACTGATGCAGCTCGTCGCAGAACCACCGCCACGTACCCGGCGCGATCATGCGGTGCTTCACGGCGCGCAGCGCATAACTGAGCGTGGGCCAGCGGTCGGGCTGGGCCAGGACGTCACGCACCATCTGGTCGTGGAGGTCGATCTCGCGTCGTCCCGTCTCGTGCCGTGCGAAGCGGGCCACGTGGCGGGCGATTCCCGCCATGTCGAACACGTAGGTGGCGGCGCGGAGGTACGCCATGTGGTCCCACTCGTCGCGGGTGTAGCTGCTGGTCTCCTTGACGATGTCGCCCACCTTGGCCGTGATGCCGTGCTCGGCCCGGTAGTCGGCCGCGTTCATGGGGCTGTTGGGCAGCAGGGTGGTCTCGTGTATGGCGGCGTGCACATCGCGATCGATGATGCTCTGCATGTCGTTGGCGAAGGACTCGATGGTGGAGCCGGGGAGCCCCATCATGATGTCGACCGAGAGCGGCAGCTGATTCTGGCGGAACTCCTCGGCCAGCTGGTTGTACTTCTCGGTCTTGATGTTCTTGCGGCGGATGGCGGTGAGCGTCTCCTCGTCCATCGACTGCAATGCCACCTTGCCGTCGGCCAGGATGCCGGCATTGGCCCACGATTCGATGATGGGCCGCAGGTGCTTCACGGTGTTCTTGGCGTAGTTGGGGCCGACGGCCCGGGGGAATCCGTGCTCCTTGTTGAGCTCGACGATGTACTCGGCCAGCTCGACATCGCGGGCGAAGATCCCGAAGTTGGCGTCGGCGATCCCGATGTTGTGGATCTGGCTCCGAGCGATCCAGTCGAGCTCGGCCTTCACCCGATCCATGTCGAACTTCCGGATCCGCGAGGCGGTGGCCGACCCCCAGTCACAGAAGGTGCAACCGTAGGGGCAGCCCCGGTTGGTCTCCATGACGATGTGCTCGATCGGGCCGGCGGCGAAGCTCTCGAACAGCCCGCCCAGGATGGGTGAGGGGATCGTGTCGAGGTCGGCGATGCGGTCACGGTCGGCCGTGCGGAGTGGGCCGTCGGGCGTCATGATCGACAGGCCCGCGACCTCGCGCAGGGAGTCCTTGTCGAATCGTCCCTCGCGCAGGCCCGGCTCGAGGGCGGCCAGCACGTGCGAGAACGTCTCCTCACCCTCGCCCCGGACGGCCACGTCGACATGGGGGTTGTCGACGAAGAACTGCTCGGCGTCCACCTCGTACTTGGGCGTGCTGGGCCCGCCGTGGATGGTGATGCTGTCCGGTGACAGCTGCTTGATCATCTTCGACAGCCGGAGATGATCGTCCACCGACCACACGTAGTTGGAGAACATGAACACTGCCGGCGTGTCGCACAGCTGACGCACCTCCTCCTCGGTCGGGAAGAAGTACCGGGGGTAGAAGCTGTACGTGTCGTTGAGCCGTCCGCCCTCGAAGTCCTTGGCGTAGGCGATCAGACACCCGAGCGCCAGGGGCGGCGGTTGCAGCTGGTTCTCGACCGGAACCACGCGGATACGACGGAACCCCGTCTCGGCCGCGTGCTCGTCCTCTTGCTGCTCGAAGGCCAGCTCCAACTTGATGCTGTGCTCGATCACCCGTCGGCGGCGGGCGTTGCCCTCCCGCATGCGCTGGCGGTTGATGGCCATCTTGCGGTACTCGGGATGGTCGGGATCTCGTTGGCCCAGCAGGCCGCTCGCCCGCAGCCGAGCCACCAGCTGCCCATGGTCGCCCTCGGACAGCGCCATCGCCTGGGCCTCGTCGGCGTGGGCCTCATAGGCCTTCGGGAGAGTGGTGGCCATGCAGAAGCGGGTGGCGGCATCGAATTCGGCCGCGGTCATCCGCGTCATCACCTCACCATCGTGGTTCAGCTGCTCGAAGCCGCGCGGGTTGACGGCCAACACCGTGGGAATGGCGAAGGCGAGGTGCATCTCCTCGGGCTCCCCCTCGTTCTCGACCGGCGCTGGATCGGCCGCAACGACCGCGCCGAAGCCGGTGGCCTCGAGCGGCAGGTGCTGCTCGAGGCGCTCGGGAACCAGCAGACCGCGTCGCTTGAGCTCCTCGGCGAAGCTCATGAGCGCAGTGGCGTTGACGCCCATCTGGCCCTCGACCAGATCGATGGCCGCACTCACCGTGGTGGCGGCGCCGCTCAGCAACGCCTCGAGGAAGGCCAGGCTGTCCATACCCAGCTGCAGCGGCGGGAACTCGTCGTACGCCGGCACGATCGGCCCGCGCAGCCCCACCAGGATGAACAGCGAAGACGAGACGGCGACGGGTTGCTCCTTCTCACCCAACTCCAGAAAGACCCGGTCAGCGGCCTCGGCCATAGCGCTCCTCACATAGCCCCGGTGCTCGGAGCACCGGCGTACCCCAGGGAACGGTACCGGCAGCCCTCCTCGCTTGACAATCGCTTCTGTTGCCGACACCGGCCACGGCTCGTGAGCAAAAACCTCACCTTCCGTGACGTGACCGCCATCGGGAGGGCGGTTCGATGGCGCGCGCGGCACGCACAGGCCGCTCGGGCCCGGCATCCCCCGCTCGATGTTCACTCCGCTCACGGGCCGCTCGGGCCCGGCATCCCCCGCTCGATGTTCACTCCGCTCACGGGCCGCTCGGGCCCGGCATCCCCCGCTCGATGTTCACTCCGCTCACAGGCCGCTCGGGCCCGGCATCCCCCGCTCGATGTTCACTCCGCTCACAGGCCGCTCGGGCCCGGCATCT
>JAOUEE010000249.1 GCA_029858875.1 Acidimicrobiia bacterium | reverse complement strand
ACGTCTCTCCCTGGATGGCCAAGGGCATCGAGGGCCGGGAGGACCCCGACGGCGAGGCGCTGCTCGCCGCCGTCTGCGACGAGATCGTCGATGCCGCCAGGGACCTCAGCTACTTCCACCGCTGGGCACCAACCGAGATGGTCATCTGGGACAACTGGCGAGTCCTGCACTCCGTGTCGGGGACGGCACCCGAGAACGCCCGCTGCATGCACCGCACCACCATCGCCGGCGACTACGGCCTCGGTCGATTCGAGGCCGCTGCGGCGCCGACGGCGACCTAGCCGAGCGGTCACCGAGCGGGAACATCCTCGAGCCCGCGTCCAGATCGCTCCGTCGTGTGGGCGGGACGGGCTCGGATCGATGGAGATGGCCGACGCACGCCGCGATCCGGGAACGGAGTCCTAGGCCTGGTTGCGCCGTCGACGGACCTGCCTGGCGATCTTGCGCCGCACGGTCCCGTAGGACGGTGGCGCCGCCCGTTGCAGCGGGCGGCCGTTCACCAGGACCTCGTCGGACCGACCGCAACGGAGCATGGTGGCCCGGTCGGAGGTGTCGATCGTCGTGAAGTGAACCTCGGTTCCGAGCTCCTCGGCGACCCGTCGGGCTCGCTCGTAGACCAGGTTGGCCGCCGGGCACCAGCCGCTGCGGAACGCGGTCACCTCCACCTTGTTCGTCTCACCGACCGGCACCGGCTGTTCCTCCACCCATCGCGGCGGCTGCGCCTCGTCGACGAACGGCTTCCACACCAGCTCGCGCACGCCGATTCGGTCGACCCCTCGGTAGCCGTGCTTCTTGAACCACGACGCCTTCATCCACACCGGCAGATGCATCCCCCAGGCAGCCAACCCCTTGGCCCCCAGCGCCCGGGCATCCTGCTCGGCGGCCGCGAGGAGAGCCGAACCGATCCCTCGGCCCTGTACATCGCCGACCCCGCCCTCGTGGCCGTGCACCCAGATGCACAGGATCATGTAGAGATCCTCGCCCAACGCCGGCGAGAGCTCGATCGGAACGTACTGGATCATCCCCAGCGGTCTGTCCTGGTCGTCGAGGGCCAGCTTCACCCGTAGACCCTGACCACAGGCCTGCTCGTACCAGCGGGCCTTGTGATCCCCGGCCTCGTCCATCTCGGACGACCAGTCCTCCAAGCACACCAGATACGAGCCCACGTGCCGCTCCGGAAGGTCCACGACCTGGACCGGGCCGGCTGCAGGCAATGGGCCTCGCCATGGTCTCCTCACACCAACAGCATCCGTGGTTCTGCCCCGGCGACCCAGAGCACAACGTCCTCGAGCGGCCGGCCGCCGATGACGGCTACGGGGGCCCTGGATCGCTGACCGGACGTGGGTTCGCCGTGTGGTGCCGAGCCGGCTGTGGATGGCACGGCCTCGATCGCACCTCCCCCGCTACCGTGTCGACCTCCAGGACAGCCCCGTGGGGCAGGACGTGGGACAGCGCCTCATCGGGTCCGAGACCGAGCAGGTTGCGCAACAACATGCGCGTGATCATCTCGTGGCTGACGATCAGTGGCCGGCGGGTGAGCGAACCGGCAACCGCGCTCAGCGCGCGGGCCGAGCGCTGATCGACATCGGCGTAGTCTCACCAACGGGGAAGCGCCACGAGTACTTGTCTCGTCGGCGCGCCTCGAGCTGGCCGGGAAACCGACTCTCGATCTCCTCGCTCGTCATCCCGGCCCAGTGGCCGTGGTGCAGCTCGGCCAGCTCTTCGACGACGGTGACCGGCCGCTCGATCCGATTCGAGATGATGGTGCCGTCTCCTGTGCCCGACCGAGCGGGCTGGTGAAGATGGCGTCGATGTGGTCGGACCCGACGGTGGAGGCGATGTCTTCCGCATGGCACCGACCGAGATCGGTCAGTGCCGAGTCGAGTTGACCCTGCCGTCGACCGAGGACATTCCAGTCGGTCTGTCCGTGTCGACACAGACGGACGACGGCTGGCCGCGCTGGGACCGCGCTCATGGTGCACTGGTCGCCAACGCGACGACGGCGTCGAGACCCCTCGTCGACACCTCGGCCGGCGCAGGCAGGATCAGACAGAGCAGGCCCAGTGCCGCGGCAGCCCCATCGCGCGACGGGCGGTCGCCGACCATCAACGTTCGCTCCGGCCTGGTACCCAGCTGCTCGAGCGCCGCCAGGAAGGCTCGGGCTTCTGCACGCCCAGCTCGTACGACAGGGCCCAGGCATCGATGTGCTGACCGAACCCGAACTGCTCGGCGTGTACGCGCAGGTCGACGTGGATGTCGCTCACCACGCCGATTCGAAGGCCCGATTCGCTGAGCTGACGGAGCGCCGGCAGCGCATCGGGATACGGCAGATGGAAGCTCGGCGTCCCGAGGAGTCGATACATCTCGTCGGCGAGATCGGCGTCGATGCCGGCCGACCGGTACAGCAGGTGCTCGGAGTGGTGGTGTGCTGCCGCCGACGTGTCCTCGACCGCTTCAGCGGCCTGCACATCGGGGAGCTGCCTGGCCCGGTCCATCGACTCGACGATGCGGTCGACATCGCCGGTCACGGCGGTGCGCCCGAGCGCGGCCATGGCGGTCTGGACGTGCTGGTGTGGCGACGGGTAGTGCGCCAGGGTAAGCATCCAATCGAAGAGCACGGCGTCGAAGCGGGCCACCCTCGTCAACGTAGTGTTCCGGGGCCGTCGAGCGGTTCGTAGCATGGCGTCCATGGATCCGATCTACGACATCGTCTGGCCCCGCTCACCGAAGGGCGTGCAGCGGCGGCGACGAGCCGCCCGGCTCGAATCGCTGGCCGGCGCGCGTGTGGCGTTTCTGTGGGACTACGTGTTCCGTGGTGACGAGTTGTTTCCCGTACTCGAACGAGAGCTGACGGCCCGCTTCGACGGCATCGAGATCGTCGGGTACGAGGTGTGGGGCAACCTCCACGGAGCCGACGAGAAGGAGCGCGTCGGCCGCCTGCCCGGTGACCTACGCGACCAGGGTGTGGATGCGGTGGTCTCCGGGATGGGGTGTTGAGGGAGCTGCACGCCCGCCGTGCTGCGGGCCTCCATCGCTGCCGAGTCGGCGGGAATCCCTTCGGTCTCCATCGTCTGTGAGGGGTTCGAAGGCCAGGCCCGGGCCACGGCGCGGGGCCACGGCTACGACGGCCTCCCGCTGGCGGTCACCATCGGCCACGTCGACGCGCAGGCGGTCGACGACATGGTCGAGTCCTTCATCTCGTCGACCGTCGAGCGGATCATCGACGGGCTGGTCGGCGCCGAGCCCGACCCGGGGGTCGCCAACCCAGAGCCGAGCGCACTCGACATCGTGGCCTCGGGCACGATCGACGAGATCAACGCCACGTTCATCGAGCGAGGCTGGACCGACGGCCATCCGGTCATTCCGCCAACCAGGGAGCGGGTCGAGGCCATGCTCGCCGACTCGGGCCACGACCCGTGGAAGACACTGGGCATCGCGGCATCGTCGGGCCGCGATCTCACCATCTGGTCGATCGCGGTCAACGCCGTCATGGCCGGCTGCAAGCCCGAGCACCTACCGGTGCTGATCGCGCTGGCCGAGATCCTGGCCGACCCCCGATACGGCGTCGAGCACTCGGGCAACACCACCGGCGCCGATGCCCTGATCGTCATCGATGGCCCCAACGCCGCCCGGCTCGGTTTTCGGTCGAACGGCGGAGCAATGCGCGAGGGCGCTCACGCCAATACCAGCGTCGGCCGGTGGCTGCGGCTGTACCTCCGCAACGTGTTCGGCTTCACCGCCGATGAGCACGACAAGGCGACCTTCGGAAACTCCTCACGCGTGGTGCTGGCCGAGGACATGGACTGCCTCGCCGAGATCGGCTGGTCGCCGCTCAGCGCCACCTTCGGTTTCACCGCCGACGAGGACACGGTGACCATGGCCCGGATGAACAGCGGCACCATCATCGGCAGCGTGTTCGGCTCGACCCCCGACCAGATGGTGCCGTACCTTGCGAACGGGCTCACCCGGGTCGCCGCCTGGGATCTCACCCACGTCCACGGCCTGGGCCATGACCAGTTCCAGCCGTTGCTCGTCCTCTCGCCCATCCTCGCCCGGACCTTCGCCAAGGCCGGGTGGACGAAGCCCGCGGTGCAGGCGGCACTGTTCGAGGATGCCCGGATCCCGGCCGTCACCTTCGAACGGATGATCGGTGAGTGGAGCAACCTCACGGTCGGTCGCCCGCGCCTGGTCGACCTCGTCGCCGAAGGCGCCCTGCCGGCCGTGTTCGCCGAATCCGACGACCCCAGTCGGTTGGTGCCCATCGTGACCCGGCCCGAACGGATCATGATCGCCGTGGCCGGCGATCCGAATCGGGCCAACGCCTACGCCCTGAGCAACGACGGACCGCACGGATGGTGGACCGCCAAGGCGATCGACCACGGCCCGGTCAGCGATCTCCACTGCGACATCGGCGGCCGCTCCGGCTCGGCGGGCGACTGATCGCCGGATCGCGATCCCCCAACAGTCCGCGGAGCAAGTCGCGCACCGGCGCCGGACTTGTCGTCGACCCCGGGTTGACCAACGATCGACAGTCCGGAAGGAATCATTCGGAGGCAGCTACCCATCATGCGAGTCGTGCTCGGCGATTTCATCAGCCTGGACAGGGTGGTCCAGGCCCCCGGAGGTGCCGACGAGGACACCGACAACGGCTTCGCGCACGGAGGCTGGTCGATGCCGTTCTTCGATCCGGAGACCATGGGCCCGCCGATGGAGGCGGCCATGGAGACCACCGAGGCCCTGTTGTTCGGGCGCCGTACCTGGCAGGGCATGGCCGCCGTGTGGCCCGATCGGGCCGGCGACCCGTTCGCCGATCGCATGAACGAGATCCCCAAGTACGTCGCCTCGCGCACACTGACCGAGGACGATCTGACATGGTCCCACTCCACGCTGCTGCCTCCCGACGACGTGGTCGGCGAGATCAGGCGCCTGAAGCAACACTCCGGCGGTGACCTGCTCGTGTGGGGAAGTGCCCACCTCGCCCGCGACCTGGTCAGACACGACCTCGTCGACGAGTACCGACTCATGATCGAACCGGTCATCCTCGGCGGCGGGAAACGTCTGTTCCCCGATGACACCACCATGCGACCACTCGAGCTGGTCGAGCGACGATCAGCGCCACCGGTGTGCACATCTGCACCTATCGGCCCATCTGACGCCCAGGGCTCGGCAACGGCAGCCGCCGAACAAGCGTGACGGATGAACCCCGTCAGCCGAGCGAGGCGGCGATGCGGCCGAGCGACGCGGCCAACCGCGGCCAGCTGGTGTCGAGCATCAGGTCGTGACCACCCGGGAGGAGCTCGGCTTCCACGCCGTACACCTCGGCCAGTTCGCGCTGTTCGGTCAGCATGAACACCTCGTCGCCTGCGGCGCCGATGACGAACATCGGCGTCGCGACTCGACGGTGCCTGATCCGACGGATCGCCATCGTGTTGATCGCCACCGCCGACTCGTTCTGCAACCGCGCCGTGGCGGCCTCGACGATCTCGCGGGGCGTTTCCGGCGTGAAGAACAGCTCACCCACGCGGTCGGGGGTTCGCACCATCCGGCCGTAGTCGGCCAAGAGAGCAGCCGCCAACGTATCGCGCGGGAATCGGCGCAGTGCCCGCAGATTCGGCCGCAGGGTGCCCCGCCACGGCACCGAAGCCACCAACACGCCGGCGGCGGCGCTGCGGGTCTCGAGGTAACGCTGCACCGTGTACCCGCCCATGGAGTGGCCCACCAGCACGGCCGGCCGATCGAGCCGATCGAGCGCATCGCCCACCGCGGCGACGTACTGCGAGATCCGGTTCCAGATGCGACCCATGTCGCCCGGCCGGTCGTGCCCCGGCAGGGTCACCACCACGACCTCG
>JAOUEE010000248.1 GCA_029858875.1 Acidimicrobiia bacterium | reverse complement strand
GAGATCGCCCGAGAAGATGTTCCCCGAGAGGCCCAGCGGTGAGTCGTTGGCGATGGCGATGGCGTCTTCCTCGTCGTCGTAGGCGATGAGACACATCACCGGACCGAAGATCTCCTCCTGGGCGATGGTCATCGAGTTGTCGACATCGACGAACAGCGTCGGCTCGACGTAGAAGCCCTTGGGCAGGTGGGCGGGGATCCCACCACCGGTGGTGATGCGGGCACCTTCGGCGCGACCCTTCTCGATGTAGGACAGCACCCGGTCCTGCTGCTTCTTCGAGATCTGGGGTCCTTGGAGGTTCTCGGGGTTGGTGGGATCGCCGTACTTCCAGGCTTCGAAGGCGGCGGTGAGGGCGTCGACGCACTCGTCGTACCGGGCCCGGGGAACCAGGTGCCGTGTGGGAATGGCGCACCCCTGGCCGCCATGCATGCAGCCCGACACCGCGCTGGGCACCGTGGCCATCAGGTCGGCATCGTCGAGGTAGATGTTGGCCGACTTGCCGCCCAGTTCCAAGAAGACCGGTTTCAGGGTGGCCGAGGCCGCCTCCATGATGCGACGACCCGTGACGTGGGACCCCGTGAACGCCACCATGTTCACGTCCGGTGAGGTGGTGATGACCTCGCCCACCAGGTGATCACGGGACGGCACGATGTTGACGACCCCGGGTGGAATGTCGGTCTTCTCGGCGATGAGACGGGCCATCCGCACCGCATTGGCCGACGTGTCGGGGGCGGGCTTGAGCACGCAGGTGTTGCCCATGGCGAGCACCGGGCCCAGCTTGTTGAGGGTGATCTCGACCGGGAAGTTCCAGGGCACGATCACCCCGACGACGCCGACGGGCTCCTTCCAGACCTCGCGTTCGGTCTGGTAGCCGATCCCCATCGCGTCCTTCGTCCCGATGGAGCGGCGCCACTGGAACTGCTCGATCATCTCGGCCGGCCAGAGCAGGGCTTCGCGCAGCGGCGCGTCCAGCTGGGGCCCGTAGGTCAACAGCAGCGGGCAACCGACCTCGGCGACCAGCTCATTGCGAAGCTCCTCCTGTTCGCTCTCGAACGCCGCTTGGAGTTGTAGGAGGCACTCGTGTCGGAATGCCTGGTTGGTGGACCAGTCGGTGGTGTCGAATGCTCGCCGGGCGGCGGCCACGGCGCCGGCCATGTCGGCGGCACTGCCGTCGGGGATCTGGCCGATGATCTCCTCGGTGGCGGGATTGATGTTGTCGAACGTGGCGCCGTTCTCGGCCGCGACCAGTTGGCCATCGATGAGCATGGTGGTGTCACTCACAGTGTCTCTTTCGGTTCTTCTCAGTGGTTCCAGACGAGCGGGAGCTCGTCGACCTGGCGCAGGCCCATCGAGTAGACGAGCTCAGCTCCTTCGGCCAGCTGGTAGTCGGGGATCCGCTCGTGCCAGGCCTCCAAGGTGACACGCAGCTCCATGCGGGCCAGATGCGATCCGAGGCAGCGGTGGACACCACCCCCGAAGGCGATGTGCTTGTTGACCTCGCGATCGAAATCGACCGTGTCGACTTCTGGCCACACCGACTCGTCGGTGTTGGCCGAGCCCAACATCGTGGACACCGCCGTGTGGGCCGCGACGGGGCAGCCGCCGATCTCGGTGTCGGTGGTCGTGATCCGGACCACGCCGGTCACCGGTGTCTCCCAGCGCAGCATCTCCTCGATGGCGTGCGGGATGAGGTCCGGATCGTCCACCAGCCGCCGGCGGTGCTCGGGATGCTGGGACAGGAAGGCGAGCATGCAGTCGAGCGATGCCGTGACCGTGTCCAGCCCGGCCAGGAAGAACAGGTATCCGATGTCCTGGACGTCCTCAGGGGTCAGCCGGTGGCCATCGACCTCGGCGTCGAGGAACTGGGAGATGAAGTCCTCGCGGCGCTCGTGCTGGCGCTCGGCGATCACCTCTTCGAGCACCGCATAGATGCGCCGGCCGGTCTCCTTCACCATCTCGCTGCGCTCCTCGGGGGACGTCGCCGGCGGTCGGATGATGCCGTCCTTCAGCTCGATGAATTCCTGGGTGCGCTCGACGGGCAGGCCCAGCAGCTGGAGGAACACGGTGGACGGCAGCGGCTCGGCGATGGCGGCGTGGAAGTTGCACTGGCCGTCGTCGACCACCTGGTCGATGAGGTCGTCGACCAGGGCGCGTGTTGCCGGTTCGAGGAGGGCGATGCGTTTGGGAGCGAAGAGCGGGTCGAGCAGCTTCCGGTACTTGGCGTGCTCGGGAGGATCGATCTGGAGCGGTATCAGGGGTCGGATCTGGCCGATCTCGACGGCGTCGACCCCCGACGAGAACGTCTCGGGATCCCGCAACACGGCGATGACGTCCTCATGGCGGCTCACCACCTTCATGGCGCGGTTCTCCAGGTCGACGTCCATCACCGGCATGGTGTCGCGCACGATCTTGTACATCGCCTGGGGATTTCGAGTGAGTTCGGGGTCGTCGACCTCGAATCCCATGTCGCTCATGACCGTGTCCTCTTCGTCGTGTGGGTCATCCGACCCCGAGCAGTTCGCGCAGATTGCCGCCCATGATGCGGGCCACGTCGTCGTGGGCCAGCGTGTCGGGCAGGTCGTCGGCGTAGCTCACCGGGTCGGCCAGGCCCTCGGGATGGGGGTAGTCCGAGCCGAACAGCAGCCGTTCGGGCGACATGATGTCGATGAGCCCTTGGAGTTGGTCCTCCCAGAACGGGTTGACGTAGATGCATCGCTTGAACGTCTCGACCGGGTGCTCGGCGAACGCGCTGGGCATCTTCTCGTAGACCCCTTCGAGCTGTTGCACGAGGGGGGCCACCCACGTGCCGCCGTTCTCGATGGTGGCGATGCGCAGGTCGGGATGGCGCACCAGGGCGCCGTGGCAGATGAGGGCGGCCATGGTGTCCATGATGGGCCGGTTGCCCATGACGAAGGCCCGGAAGGGGTTCATCTGGAACGGCAGGAACTCGCCGCGACCCTCCCAGACCGACGCATGGTCGTTGTAGCCCGAGTCCGACGAGTGCATGCCGATCAGCACCCCGGCTTCCTGGACCCGCGCCCAGAAGGGATCGAACTCGGGGAGCCCCGGCGATCGGGGGCCCCGCAGGCCCCAGGCCGGAGCAGGCCGGATCAGCACACAACGAGCCCCGCGCTCGAGGCACCACTCGAGCTCGGCGATGGCCGCGTCGACGATGGGGAGGGTGATCACCGGTGTGGCGAAGATGCGGTCCTCGTGATTGAAGGTCCACTCGTCGTACAACCACTCGTTGAAGGCATGGACGGCGGCATGGGTGAGATCGGGGTCGTCGCGCATGCGCTCTTCGAGCAGGCTGGCGAGGGTGGGGAACATCAACGTGTTGTCGATGCCCAGTTCATCGAGGTGGGCCAGCCGACTCACCGGCTCGCGGGCCCAATCGGGACACCGAATGGGCTCACCGAATATCTCTCGCAAGCTCTTGCCTTCGGGGTTGCCCTTGCGGAAGTACTCCTCTTGGGCGCCCGGTGCGGCCACCACTTCGAAGGTGGGATTGGGGATGTACTCGCTGATCTGTCCCCGCACCGCGATCTTGGTGCGCCCATTGACCTGCACGTACTTGACCGCGCCGGCGTACTTCTCGGGCAGGTAGCGGGTGAACGCCTCTTGGGTCTCGTAGAGATGGTTGTCGGCATCAGCGACCGGATAGTCGATGGTGGTCTGACTCACGATGTTCCCCAGTTGTCCGGCAGCGGTGTGAAGCCGTCGACCTCACCCTACCTATGGGCGTCGGGGGGTCGTCCAGTCCCGGATCCGTGGTCTCGGCGCTCCAGGACGCCAGGTCCGAGGCGGCGGCGCAGCTCGACCTCGAGGTCCTCGACCAGTGGCCCGGCGTGCTGGTCGCGCAGGGAGGCGAGGGTGGGATGGCCGGCGGCGGCCTCGGCGGCCCATTCCGAAGCGAAGCGGCCGCTGACGATGTCGTCGGTGAGCTGATCCATGGTGGTACGGGTATCCAGGTGGTCGAACCGGCCGCGTCGGCTGAGCTGGCCGTACTGGCTGGTGGGGGAGTGATAGTCGAGCTGCACGGCGAAACCGACCTCTCGGAGCAGTCGGTAGCTGCGTTCGACCTCACCCGACAGCACCAGCTCGGTGATGATGGCCTCCAACGGGATGTCGTTGGCCAGCATCGTCTGGACGAAGGCGTTGTTGACATGGGTGAGGGCCGGTGAGAGCACCTGCTCGACGGCCAGGTCGAGCACCGCCTCCTGGCGCGGCGTCAGTGCGATGGCACCCTGGTGCAGCGCGCCGATCGCATCGGCCACCGCCAGGGTCCGCGCCAGCGCGCGGCCCGTGCGATCCCGGTGGACGCCGACGGCGGAGATGAACCCGACGCCCTCGGTGAAGCAGCGGCGAACCTCGGGACCCAGCATGCGGGGAGCGATCATCGTCTGGTCACCGGGCGGGTCGATCTGGTCGAAGGCCAGGGCGTAGCCACTGGCGACGATGGTCAATGCGTCGTCGGCCGGTTGGAGGACCAGCTCGGGGATGGCATCGTCGGGGATCAGGACGCACACGATGTCGGCGTCGTTGGCGTCGGCCGGTTCGCCGGTGTCGAACCCGTCGGCCCGAGCCATCTCCCGACTCTCGTCGGCTCGCACGCAGACACGGGGGCGGAGCCCGCTGTCGCGCAGATTCAGCGACCAGCTGCGCCCCTGATTCCCGTACCCGATCACCGCCACGGTCTGTCCGTCGAGGGCATCGGGCTGGACGTCGTCCTGGTAGTAGATGACCGTCATGGCTCCATCATCGCCGAACTGGCCGTGCGGCGCCGCGCCACCAGTTGGCCGGAGGCGGGCGACGTGTCGGGTTGCCGCGCGGTGGGTCGCCGGGCAACCTCAGTTGGTGAGCGACCTCAGGAGGTGGTCGTCGAGGGGGAGTCGACCGATGACCCGGCCGAGCCTTCGACGAGGGCGATGCGGTGGATCACCGACCCGGGAGCACCGTCGAAGCGCACCCGCACCGGCCCCACCGTGTCGCTCATGGCCGACAGGTCGACCGCGACCTGCTGCAGCGCTGCGCTGGGGGCCACCTGGACGGGCTTCGAGCGGATGAAGGTCGGATCGGATTCGTCGCCCTCGTACCAGGTGATGACGAGTCGGATCTCCTCATCGGGGGGCGTGATCAGGTCGACCTCGATCTGCCTGCCGTCGGACGGGGCCGCGGCCAACGCGGGCAGGAGCACGCGCGAGGTGCTCTCACCGGTGCTGAGAATGGTCCCGGTGGACCCCTGGTACTCGGCCTCGCCGACCTCGATGACGGCGAGATCGAAGACCGTGTCACCCGAGATCCCCGACCCTCCCCCAGCGGGCTCGGCCGAGTCGCTCCCGCAGCTCGACAAGACGGAGATGGCCAACAACAGGGCAACGGCCATCTCGGTACGCCGTCTCGTTCGGACGGGTCGAAGGACTGGCTGCATCATCGGGAGATGATCCCATAGTGCTGTCGACGCCCTCACATCGTGGAGCGCCCGCCGGCGGTTCAGTCCAGCCGGGCCGCGGTGGTGCAGCCGGTGCCCTCGCAGTCGCGCAGGGCTTCGAGTTGGTCCTGGAGGCGGGCCAAAAGATCGGGCGGCGCGGAGTCGTGCATGCTGTCGAGCTGGTGGGGGTCCGCGCCCAGGTCGTAGAGCTCGACCTCGCCGGTCTCGTATTCGACGTAGAGATGCTGGCGGGTCCGCACCGCCGAGTAGCGGGGCACGTCGTGGGGCTGCACGTTGGCCGGGATCGGGCTGGCGAGCTCGAGCAGCACGGCGTCTCGCCAACGCCCCGTCGGGAGCGCGTCGAGGAGGACGGGCACGAGCGACTCGCCGTCGACCGGCGGTGAGGTCCCCGGAAGGGAGCTCCTGGCCAGGTCGAGCAGGGTGGGG
>JAOUEE010000247.1 GCA_029858875.1 Acidimicrobiia bacterium | reverse complement strand
CCGCAACCTGTGGCGGGTCCACTGGTTCAACGCGGTCGATCGCCGCGGCCGGGTGGACGTTCCCGGGCACGTGGTCATCCCGTCGGAGCTGTCCGGTGTGCCGTGCCCGATCGTGTTGCTCATCGGCGATCGTTTCCCGATGATCACCGCCCACAAGGTGCTGGCCGCCTACGCCTGCCTGGCCCCGCGACTGGTGACCGGTCAGTTCGACCCCACGCGCAACCGGGCGGTGTGGCCCTCCACCGGCAACTACGCCCGGGGTGGCGTGGCCATCAGCAGGATCATGGGTTGTCGCGGTGTCGCCGTGCTGCCCGAAGGTATGAGCGCAGAGCGCTTCGAATGGCTCGACCGATGGGTGGACGATCCCTCCGACATCATCCGCACCCCGGGTTCGGAGAGCAACGTGAAGGAGATCTACGACGCCTGCGCCCGGCTGGCGGCCGAGCCCGACACCGTCGTGCTCAACCAGTTCTGTGAGTACGGCAACCACCTGGGCCACGTCAGTGCCACGGCGCGGGCTGCCGAGGTGGTGTTCGAACGGCTCCAGGACCAGCGGCCCGAGCTGCGGCTGGCCGCCTACGTGTCGGCCTCGGGTTCGGCCGGGACGCTCGGCGCGGGCGATGCCCTGAAGGACCACCACGGAACCCAGATCGCCGTGGTCGAGGCCCTCGAGTGCCCGACGTTGCTCTACAACGGGTACGGCGAGCACAACATCCAGGGCATCGGCGACAAGCACGTCCCGCTCATCCACAACGTGGCCAACACCGACTACGTCATCGGGGTGAGCGATCGCACCACCGACGAGCTCGACGTGTTGTTCAACAACGACGCCGGCCGGGCCGAACTGGCCCGTCGAGGCGTCGACGAGGCCACCATCGATCAGCTGGTGCACTTCGGGTTCTCGTCGTCGTGCAACCTGGTGGCGGCCATCAAGCTGGCCAAGCACCTCGACCTGGGCTCCGACGATGTCATCATGACCATCGCCACCGATGGTGCCGCCCTCTACGACTCCGAACGACGCTCGCTGATGGCCGAGCGGTTCCCGGCGGGGCTCGACAGCGACGGCGCGGCCACGCTGTTCGAGCAGCATCTGGGCTCGATCACCGACGACCATCTCCTCGAGATGGAGGGCCACGACGCCGACCGCGTGTTCAACCTGGGGTACTTCACGTGGGTGGAGCAGCAAGGGGTGGAGCTCGACCACTTCGACGCCCGGCGCGATCAGGCCTTCTGGCAGGAGATGCGGGGCGCGCTCGGCCGGTGGGACGAGCTCATCGACGACTTCAACGCCCGCACCGGCGTGCTCACCGGGTGAACCCCCCGCTCACCTGCACCTGCGGTGTCGACGCTCCCGAGGAGGCGTGGTCGTGCCCCCTGCTGGGACGCGACGACGGTGATCACGTCCTGGTCATGCCGGCGCCGGAACGATGGCAGGTCGACCGGGCCGAACAGAACCCCTTCCTGCGATACCGCTCGATGTTGTGGGTGCATCGGGAGGCATCGAGCCATGGCCTCAGCGACGACCGGTACGTCGACCTGGTGGGCCGGTTCGATGCCCGGGTTGGTGCGGTGGACGGTCGCCGCTTCGTGGTGACGCCGACCGACCCGGTACCGGCGCTGAGCGCCATGGGTGGTGGTCGGGTGTGGTTCAAGGACGAAACCGGCAATGTGTCCGGCAGTCACAAGTCCCGCCACGTCGGGGGACTGATGATCGGCCTGCTGGCCCGCGAGGCCGCCGGCCGCCTGGGCCCACGGCCACCACTGGCCATCGCCTCGTGCGGCAACGCCGCTCTTGCCGCCGCGGTGGTGGCGGCCGCCGCCCGATGGCCCATCACCGTGTTCGTGCCGCCCGACGGTGATCCGCACACCTTGGCCCGCCTGGGCGACCTCGACGCATCCGTCGTGCGTTGTCCGCGTGATGACCGACCGGGCGACCCCACCTACCGGGCCTTTCGAGCCGCGGTGGCCGGTGGGGCGGTGCCGTTCGGATGCCAGGGTCCCGACAACGGGCGCACCATCGACGGCGGCCGCACCCTGGGATGGGAGATGGCCGAGCAGGCCAGCCAGCTCGCCCGGGTCATCATCCACGTTGGTGGAGGGGCCCTGGCCTCGGGACTGTTCCAGGGTCTGGCTTCGGCGGCCCGGGTCGGCCCGCTGGAGCGGACCCCCGTGTTCGACACCGTCCAGACCGAGGGTTGCGCCCCGCTGGCCCGCGCCCTCGTCCGTACCGGCGAGGTGGGAGGGCTCGAGGCGGCCCGTCGCGATCGGACCCAGGTGATGTGGCCCTGGCCCAACCCGCACAGCATCGCCACGGGCATCCTCGACGACGAGACCTACGACTGGTATGCCGCCGTCGACGGCATGCTCGCCACCGGCGGCCGGGCCGTGGTGGTGGGCGATGAGCTCGTCGCCGAGGCCAATCGCCTGGTGCGGACCCACACGGCCATGACGCCGTGCCTCACCGGCACGGCCGGCGTGGCCGGGTGGCTGGCCCAGGCCCGGGCCGGGGCCATCGGGCAGCATGAGGAGGTGGGCCTGGTGATCACCGGAATCGACCGATCCGAGGAGCGGCCATGAGTCGGCTGGTGATCCGGGGGGCGAGAGAGCCCGGCGACATCGCCATCAGCGGCGGCCGGATCGCCGCCATCGGGGTGATCGAGCCCGAGCCGGGCGACGACGTGCTGTCGACCGAGGGCGACATCGTCACCGCGGGCCTGGTCAACACCCACCATCACCTGTACCAGTGGATGACCCGGGGTCGAGCCATCGGCTGCGACCTCTTCAGCTGGCTCGTCGAGCTCTATCCGGTGTGGGGCCGACTCGACGTGGCCGACGTCCGGGCCGCCGCGCTGGTCGGCCTGAGCGAGCTGGCCGCCACGGGTTGCACCACCGCCGCCGATCACCACTACCTGGTACCCCACGGGGATGACACCGTGTTCGATGCCATCGTCGACGCCGCCCAGCAGGTGGGTATCCGATTGCACCTGTCCCGGGGGTCGATGGACCTGGGCGAGAGCAAGGGCGGACTACCCCCCGACCACGTGGTGGAAGACCTCGATGCCATCCTGACCTCCACCGAGTCGGTCATCGCCCGCCATCACGACGGCGACATGGTGCATGTGGTGGTGGCCCCGTGCAGCCCGTTCTCGGTGTCGAGCGAGCTGATGGTGCAGTCGGCCGAGCTGGCCCGCCGCCACGGCCTGCACCTGCACACGCATCTGTGCGAGACCATCGACGAGCAGGAGCATTGCCTCGCCCGTTTCGGGCGTCGTCCGGTGGACGTGCTGGAGGGCTGGGATTGGCTGGGCGACGATGTGTGGCTGGCCCACGGAATCCACCTGGACGGGGACGAGATCGTGCGTCTGGGCGCCGCGGGTACCGGCGTGGCGCATTGCCCGTCGTCCAACGCGCGCCTGGCCGCCGGCATGTGCCGGGTGACCGAGCTGCGTCGAGCGGGGGCGCCGGTGGGCATGGGTGTCGACGGCGTGGCCTCCAACGAGGTCGGAGGCCTGTTCCCCGAGCTGCGCCAGGCGCTCTACACGGCACGCCAGCGCGAGGGCCGGGCCGACGCCTTCATGCCCGCCGACTCGGTGGATCTGGCCACCCGGGGCGGGGCCGACTGCCTGGGTGTGGGCGAGCTCGGTCGTCTCGAGGTGGGCGCGCCGGCCGACCTGGCCATCTGGCCGGGGGACGACCTGGGCGACATCGCCGACCCCATCGCCGCCCTCGTCATGGGCCCCGACCGTCGGGTCCGTCACCTCCTGGTGGCCGGCCGCCCCGTCGTCACCGACGGTCATCTCGTCAACGTCGACCTTCCCGCCGCCCACACCGCCCTCGCCACCCGCGCCCGCCGCCTCTGGGCCGACCGCTGACCGGTTCCCCATCCGTCGCCCGTTGACTCGCCCTCCGCATCGGGATCGGGCCAACGTGACGGCCTCAGTCGTGGTCGTGGGACTGGGACAGCTGGCGACCGCTGATGCCCAGCTGGCGGGCCTTGCGCTCGCTGAAGACGATGGCGATCACGAGGATGGCCAGGATGACGGCGAGCGACACGAACGTGTCCACGTGGTACCAGCGAGCGATCACCATCTTGATGCCCACGAAGATGAGGATGGCTCCCAGCCCGTGGGACAGGTAGTGGAATCGCTCGCGTGCGTCGGCCAGCAGGAAGTACAGGGCCCGCAGGCCCAGGATGGCGAAGGCGTTGGAGGCGAACACCAGGAAGGGCTCGTTGGACACGGCCAGGATGGCCGGCACCGAGTCGACGGCGAAGATCACGTCCGTGAGCTCGATCACCACCAGGGCGGCGAACAGCGGGGTCGCGGCCCGCACGCCATCGAGGCGGGTGAAGAAGTTGTGACCGTCGTACTCCTGGCTCACGGGCATGATCCGACTGAGTAGGCCCAAGCCCGGTGTGGCCGCGTCCGTCGACTCGTCGTCGCGGTGGCGGATGATCTTCAGGCCCGTGTAGATCAGGAACACCCCGAAGAAGATCAGCACCCAGGCGAAGCGGGTGATGAGCGCCGACCCGATGGCGATGAACCCGGCCCGCAGCACCAGCGCGCCGAACACACCCCAGAACAGCACCCGGTGCTGATAGCGCAACGGGATGGCCATGGTGGTGAACACCAACGACCACACGAAGACGTTGTCGATGCTGAGCGACTTCTCGATCAGGTAGCCGCTGATGTACTCGCCGAAGGCCTCCCCGCCCCACACGATGGCCACCGCACCGCCGAAGGCCAGCCCGCACGCGATCCAGCCGGCCGACTCCAACAGGGCGAGACGGGCCGTGGGCTCCTTGTCGCCGCGGTGGCGGTACAGGTCGACAGCCAGCAGGACCACGATGATGGCGGCCAGGATCACCCAGGCCCAGATCGAGACATCGATGTCGACGAAGTTCTCGCGGCTGTTGCTGGCACCAAGGAGCACAGCGTGAGCCTAGAGCCGTCGGTGCCAAAGCAGCGGCGCCGACGGGGGGCGTGGCGGGGATCCCAAGCCCGCGATCACCCGCCGTCGCCCTCGTCGATCAGGCACCGCTCGGGCGCTCGATCTCACAACATCGCACCCGGCCCGAGGTCGAGACCCAGCTCCACCTTGGCGACCAGGTCCATGGTGCGGTCCCAGTCGAAGATGGCGTGGCCCTTCAGGGTGTTCACATCGCGCTGATAGCGCTGGAGGGGGTGGTCCTCGAAGTACACCGAGGCACCGGCGCCCACGGCCAGATCGTCGATGGACCGTCGAGCCAGATCGACCACCGAGGTCGCGGCCAGCCGCCACCCGGCCCGGCGGGCCAGATCGTCCACATCGCCCGCCGCCACGGCGGCGTCGAGGTCGTCGATGGCGCGATCCCACACCGTGCGGGCCGCTCGCACCTGGGCCATGGCCGCCGCCAGACGAACGCGAGACGCGGCGCGGTGCACCTGGCGCTCGTCGATGGAGTAGGCCAGTACCCGATCCCGAAGATGATCGGTGGCAAGCTCCACACAACGCTCGGCCGCGCCCAGTGCCGGTGCGGCCGCCACCAGCGCCAGCACCGGGATCACGGGGTAGCCGCCCAGCGGATAGTCGTCGGTGGCCGGGCCGCCGGCCATGAACTCGATGCTCGGCACCATCCGGTGATCGGGCACGAACACGTCGTCCAGCACCACGGTGTTGGATCCGGTGGCCCGCATGCCTGCGGTGTGCCACACGTCGACCACTTCGACCGCGTCCACGGGAACAGCGACGAACCGCAGGTCGAAGGTGGCCAGTTCGGCGGCCGCGTGCACGATCACCCAGTCGGCGTGCATCACTCCCGTGGCCCACTCCCAACGACCGCTGACGCGCAGTCCACCGTCCGCGGGCTCGGCCGAGCCGCCCGGTGCCAGGGGTGCGGGG
>JAOUEE010000012.1 GCA_029858875.1 Acidimicrobiia bacterium | reverse complement strand
GAGATCGTGGTCCAGCAGCTCGACGAGTTCTGGCACCGCAAGTACGACATCACCGACGATGGCACGGTCGTTCGGGTGGCCAGCGACGAGGAGGTCTGCCAGGACGGCAGCGCCACCAACGTGCATCTGCCCTCACCGTCGTACTGGCCCATCGTGTTGGCCACCGGCCTGCCCATCATCGGCTACGGGCTCATCTACAACCTGTGGCTGTGCGTGATCGGCGGTCTCATCGTCGCCGCCGCTGCCTACGGCTGGGTTTTCGAGCCGGTCGACGATCCCGACGCGCACCACGGTGATCACGGTGACGATCACGACCCCGACGACGACCCGGACGAAGACACCGTCGAGGCCGGTACCGAGAACGAGGAGGCCCCCGTTGGCTGACACCGCGACCATCGAGGCGCCGCCGGCCAAGGCCGGGCATCATCAGCCCGGCGCCACCGGCATGTCCAACCAGAAGCTGGCCATGTGGGTGTTCCTGGCGTCGGAGTGCCTGCTGTTCGGCGGTCTGATCTCGACCTATCTGCTGTATCGCGACACCAGCCTCGACGGGCCCACCGCCGGAGAGATCTTCGACATCCCGTTCACGTCGGTGTCGTCGTTCGTGCTGTTGATGAGCTCGCTCACCATGGTGTTGGCCTTGTCGTCGATCACCCGGGGTGATCACCCCCGCGCCCGTCTGTGGTTGCTGACCACGGCGTTGCTCGGCGCCATCTTCATCGGCGGCCAGGTGTACGAGTTCACCACGTTCTACCGTGAGGGATTGGGCTACACCACCAGCCCGTTCAGCTCGGCCTTCTTCACCCTCACGGGCTTCCACGGCGTGCACGTGAGCGTCGGCATCGTGATGCTCATGTCGCTGTACATCTCGTCGGTTCGGGGAAAGCTCCGTACCGAGAACGCCGAGACGGTCGAGATCGTCGGCCTGTACTGGCACTTCGTCGACCTGGTGTGGGTGCTGATCTTCACCATCATCTACCTGACCGCACGGGGGATCTGATGTCGGACGCGACCATCGAGGCCGAGTCGGCCGAGGCCCATGACCACCCCAGCGACCTCGACTACGTCAAGGTGTTCGTGGCTCTGCTGGTGCTCACCGGCATCGAGGTGGCCACCTTCTTCATCGACCTGCCCACCCCGATGCTGATCGGGTCGTTGGCCATCCTCATGTCGGTCAAGATCTATCTGATCGCTGCCTGGTTCATGCACCTCCGCATCGACAATCGGCTGTTCTCCCGACTGTTCATCACCGGCATCTCGTTCGCCGTCGTGGTCTACCTGATCATGCTGAGCACGTTCCTGCTGTGGGACCAGTTCGACTTCTGACGCCATGGTGATCGCCGAGGTCAACCCCTGGGCGTTCCAACCACACCCGGAGGTGTGGCTCCTGATCGCGGGCATGATCGGGCTCGGCGTCTACTCCGTGCGGGTCATCGGCCCCAAGGTCGTCACCGATGGCCCCGTGGTGACCGGCCGCCAGAAGTTCGTGTTCTTCCTGGCGGTCTTCTTGTTGTGGTTGGCCGCCGACTACCCGATCCACGACATCGCCGAGAACTACCTCTACTCGGTTCACATGGTGCAGCACCTCCTGATCACGTTCCTGGTACCGCCCCTGTTGCTGTACGCCACGCCCGAGTGGCTGGCCCGCCTGGTGATCCTCGACGATGGTCTGGCTTCGCGCATCCTGCGCCGACTCACCCATCCGGTGGTGGCCGGCGTGATCTTCAATGTCTTCGCGGCCCTCACCCACTGGCAGACGTTCGTCAACACCTCGGTCGAGAACGGTGCCTTCCACTACGCCGCCCACGTGGCCATGTTCTTCTCGGCGCTGCTCATGTGGATGCCTGTGCTGAGCCCCCTGCGCGAGCAGCGCCTCAGCCCCCCGGGCCAGACCGTGTACCTCTTCCTGATGTCGGTGATCCCCACCATCCCGGCCGCGTGGCTCACCTTCGCCGAGTCCGCGGTGTATTCGGCCTACGACCAGCCCTACCGGCTGTGGGGGGTGAGCGTGGCCTCGGATCAACAGGCTGCCGGGCTCATCATGAAGATCCTGGGCGGGTTCTACCTGTGGCTCTGGATCGCGGTGATCTTCTTCCGCTGGTCCACCAGCACCACCAACGACGACCGGGCCTTCCGTCGCCACCGGCCGGTGACCGACGCCGCCGAGCCCGAATTGCCCGACGAGCTCACCTACGCCGATGTCCAGGCCGAGTTCGACGCCACCGAGCCGGCCACGACCGACAGCTGACCCGGTCGGTCACTCCGCGGCCGGCGGGACGATGAGGTCGAGGCCGCAGTAGGGGCGAAGCACCTCGGGCACGACGAAGCTGCCGTCGTCCTGCTGGGCGTGCTCCATGAGGAACACCAGCATCCGTCCGACGGCGCACGCGGTGCCGTTGAGGGTGTGGGCGAACTCGCTGCCGCGGTCACCCTTGACCCGGGTACCCAGCCGACGGGCCGAGAAGTCGGTGTAGTTCGAACACGACGTGATCTCGCGGTACTGGCCCTCGGACGGCAGCCACACCTCGCAGTCGTACTTCTTGGCCGCCGCCGCGCCCAGATCGCCCGAGGCCACGTTGATCACGCGGTAGGGCAGCCCCAGCTGGTCGAGGATCTCACGCTCGATCTCGAGCAACAGCTCGTGCTCGGCCCACGACTGCTCGGGATCGGCCCAGATGAACATCTCGACCTTGTCGAACTGATGGACCCGGAAGATCCCCCGGGTGTCCTTGCCGTAGGTCCCGGCCTCGCGACGAAAGCAGCTGGAGAAGCCGACGTAGCGCAGCGGGAGGGTGGTCGCATCCAGGCGTTCGCCCCGATGGATCCCGGCCAGGGGCACCTCGGCCGTCCCGACGAGGAAGAGCTCGTCCTTCTCCAGCTCGTAGACCTGGTTGCGGTCGGTGGGGAAGAACCCGGCATCGACCATCATGTCCTCGCGCACCAGCACCGGCGGCACGATCGGGGTGAACCCCCGGCCGACCAGCTTCTGCATCGTCCACTGCACGAGAGCCAGCTCCAACAGGACGGCCTCGGCGCGCAGGTATGCGAACCGACTGCCCGACACGGCGGCGCCTCGCTCGGCATCGGTCCAGCCCATCCGGTCGCCGTAGTCGGCGTGGTCGAGAGGTGGGGGAGAGGGTTGGCCGCCCACCACGTCGATCACCTCGAACGCCTCCTCGGTGCCCGTGGGGACCGACGGGTGAGCCGGATTGGGTATCGCCAACGCGGCCTCGTCGACTCGGGTCGACACGGCCTCGAGGACTGCCTCACGGTCGCCCACGCGGGCCTTCAGTTCGCCGGCTGCGGCGATCTTGGCGTCACGCTCGTGGGGGTCGGCCCGGCCGATGTCCTTGGAGGCCGCGTTGGCGTCGGCCCGTAGGCGCTCGACCTCGGCCAGCAGCTGGCGTCGTTCGGCGTCGTCGGCCAGCAGCCGGTCGAGGGTGTCAGCGGTGGCGCCCTTGGCGACGGCCCCCTCGCGGTAGGTGGGGTCGTCACGGAGGGCCCGGAGGTCGATCACAGCACAGGAGGTTACCGGCGGGCGGTGGTCTCGACCGGGGATCGGGCGCCGAGCGGCGAACCGGTGGGCCCGGCAGGACCCACCGGTTCACCCACCGATCGGGATCAGCTGGTGACCAACGTGGCGAGCAGCTGGCCGAGATCCTCCAGCTCGATCTCGAACTGGCCGGGGATGGCCGCGGTGAACGTGACTTCGACGGTCTCGCCGGCGGCCACGACCGCGGTGGCGTCAGCGCCGTGGACGTGGATCTCGTCGTCGACGTCGGCGCTCACCACCAGGGTCACGACATCGCCGGTGGCGGCCTCGATGGTCGCCGGGCCACCGACCACGGCCCCGTCGGCGTAGGTGATCTCCACCCGGTGGTCGCTCTCGGCCATGGTCGGGTCATCGTCGGCGCCGTGATCGCCGTCGGTCACGTCGCCGTCGTGGGTGTCGTCACCGTCAGCGATCATCTCGGTGGTGCTGGTGAAGGTGGCGGTGGCCTCGATGATCTCGCCGTCGATGGCCAGGGGCGAGTGGTCGTTGGCCGACAGCTCCACCCGCACCTCGTGATCACCGGCTCCGAACGTGTCGGGCAGGTGGTACCACTCGCCGTACAGACGGGTGAGCTTCTCGCCGTCGACGTAGATGTGCATGTGGCCTTCGCCCTCGATGTTCTTGCCGTTCACGTTCTCGGGCGTCAGCGTGTGGTTGCCGGGTACCGCACGGAGATTGAACCCCGACTCGGGGTCATCGGTGACCGTGATCTCGACCGACGGGGCAGGCGCCGAGCCGCTGACGTCGACGGGGTCGGAACTGTGGCCATGACCCTCCCGCTCGGGCTGGGTCACCGTCACCGACCGATCGATGATGGTGTCGCCGATGGCCAGGGGCGAGTGGTTGTTGGCCGAGAGCTCGACCCGGAACTCGTGGTCGCCGGGCTCGAGGTCGCCCACGTGGAGCCACTGGTTGTAGAAGCGCGACACCTTCTCGCCGTCGACCCACAGGTGCAGGTGCCCCTGGCCGGCGACGGGATCGGTGGATGCCGCCTGGGGGGCCAGCTCGAAGTCGGCGGGCACGGCGTGCACGTTGAATCCGCCGACCTCGTCGACCCGGACATCGAGCTCCAGGGACGGGGCCGGATCGAGGTCGCTGACGTCGATGGGCTCGTCGCCGTGGGCATGATCCTCGCCGCCATCGTCCATGGCGTCGGCCGCGCCCTGGTCGGTCGTGGTCCCGGTGGTGTCGGCCGAACCGGCGTCGTCGGTGGCGGCTTCGGGGTCGTCGCTGCCGCAGGCCGCCAGCAACAGGATCAGGGTGGCGCACAGGGCGGCCAGGCGCAGGGAGGCGCGTCTCATGGTGTTCTCCTCGTTGTCGGGTGCGTTGATCAGGGTTGGGTGGTCAACGCCGACGGGGAGGACCACGCGGTCCATGGGCCGCCACGGTGAGGGCATGGGGTGTCCACGCCACCGCCGGGGCGAAGGGGAGAATCGATGGGCCGGGGGGCACCCGGCGCCGAGGCGGGGCCGAGGCCACGAGGGCCGCCGCCAGACGCACCGCGAAGCGGATGACGAAGGCGACCGGGAGCTGGGCCGCCAAGCCCAACAGGATGGCCGGCTCGGTCAGGAACTGCGTGAGGGGCAGCCCGGCGCCGGCCAGCTCGACCAGCTCCTGGGCCACGAACACGGCCACCTGGAGGGCGATCAGGTGGCTCACCGACAGGTCGGCCAGACCGACGCGGCGGGCGCCACGGAGGGTGAGCCATGCCGATGCGGCGATGGCTGCGGGCGTGAGCACGATGCCGACCGGGCCCAGGTAGCCGTGGTCGACCAGTCCGCTGGGATCGGCCAAGGTGGTGCCCGTCCAGTGGCCGGTGAGAGCACCGGCCACCGCCAGCAGGGCGACGGCGAACCCGCGGGGTGACAACACGACGCTCAGGGTATCGCTCGGCCGGAGTGCGGTCGCCGCCGCGGACCCACGTCGGGACCTTCGTCACGCCCCGAGGCGCAGACCCAGGTCGGCCAGGAAGATGCCACCCCCCACGGTGAGCACCACATAGCCCGCGGCCAGCCGTTGCCGCCCCCCCTGGGTCAGCTCCACCATGTCGCCGATCATGGTGGAGAAGGTGGTGGCCGCTCCCAGACCCCCGACACCGACCGCCGTGATCACTGCGCCGGTGCCTCGGCCGACCACGAAACCGGCGGCCAGAGCGCCGGCCAGATTGACCGACAAGGTGGCCAGGGACACGCCGAAGAGCGTGCTGGCCGACGACCGGACGAGCCAGCGCACCAGGGCTCCGGCTCCGGCCAGGAGGACGAATGCCAGCGCGGTCACGGCGCAGGGCGGACGGTCCGGGCGGCGAGGTAGGCCGTCGTTCCCCCCACGATCGACGTCACCAGATACGTCCACATGATCCCGGCGGCCTCGGAGCGAAGGATGGCGAGCTCCACCGCGAACGTCGAGAAGGTGGTCAGCCCACTGCAGAAGCCCACGGTCATGGCCAGCTGGATGTCGGTGTCGGCCAGGGGGCGGGTGGTGAACCAGCCGAGCAGCGCGCAGCCCACCAGGTTGACCACCAGAGTGAACCAGGGGAACTGGGTGTGTGGGCTCACCGTGAACACCCCCCAACGGAGGGTGGCGCCGACGACCGCGCCCAGGGTCACGAGTCGGACACCGCTGCGGCTCACGGGATCCGAGGTTAGGACACCGGTCGGTGTGCAGACCCGATGGACCACCGTCGCGCCACTGTCCGAGCCGCCCACTAAGTTCACCGCTGATGCTTCGTCTGCTGCTCGTCCGCCACGCCCAGAGCGAATGGAACGCAAGCGGTCGCTGGCAGGGACAGGCCGATCCCCCGCTCAGCGACCTGGGTGTGCGCCAGGCCGCCCTGGCTGCTCGGGCCGTCGGCGCCGTCGACGGCATCGTCGCCAGCCCGCTGGAACGGGCGGTCCACACGGCCAGCATCATCGCCGAGGAGGTCGGGGTCGGGCCGGTTCTGACCGCCGACCATCTCATCGAGCGGGATGCGGGTGAGTGGAGCGGCCTGACCCGCGCCGACATCGACGAGCAGTGGCCGGGGTATCTCCAAGCCGGCCATCGCCCACCCGGGTACGAGGACGACACCCGACTGCTGGAGCGGGTGCTGACCGGGCTCGGCGGGTTGGCCGACCATTTCGGTACCCCGGCCGAGGTGTTGGTGGTCGCTCACGCCGGGGTCATCTACGCCGTCGAATCGCACCTGGGCGAGCCCTTCGAACGCATCCCCAACCTCGGGGGCCGGTGGGTCACCTACGACGGTTCCCACCTCCAACTCGGGCTGCGGGTGGAGTTGCTGGACGCCGAGCACGCCACGGTGCAGGCGCCCGATCAGCTGTGACCGTCGAAGGCGTCGACCATCCGGTCGACATCGTTCGCAGCGCCCGGCGCAAGAAGACGGTGCAGGCCCGTCTGCGTGACGGCCGGATCGAGATGCGGGTGCCCGCCGGCATGAGTGACCGGGAGATCCAGCACCACCTCGCGGCCCTGGTGCCGCGGCTCGAACGACAGCATCGAGCGGCGCCGGTCGACCTGATCGAACGGGCCGAGCGTCTGGCCCGCAGGTTCGATCTCCCCCGGCCCCACACCATTCGGTGGGTCAGCAACCAGAGCAGTCGCTGGGGTTCGTGCACCTTCGACGCGGGCGCCATCCGCATCAGTGACCGGTTGGCCGAGGTGCCCGACTTCGTCCTCGACTACGTGGTCCTCCACGAGCTCACCCACCTGGTCGAGTCCGACCATGGACCCGGGTTCCGCGCGCTGATGGCTCGCTATCGGCAGGCCGACAAGGCCGAGGGCTACCTCATGGCGCTCTCGCGGCACGGCCTGGTGTGATCAACGGCGGGCCTCCCGCCACGCTGCCTCGGCGCGGCCGAGGGCCGTGCTCGGCGGCGCGTCGAGCCGGTACTCGTCGAGGATGGCCCGCCACCGGTTGGTGGCCCCCAGCCGGCCGAGGAGGGCCGACATGCCCCACACCACTCGGTCGAGGACCACGAACGAGGCGGGCATGTCCAGGCTGTTCATCACGTCCTTGTACGGGCCGCTCAGATCGAGCAACGTGGCCAGGACCTCGGTGGTGAACGCCGGCGTGAACGTGAAGGACTCGTCCAGGTAGGGCAGGTACGGGCGACTGACGTACTCCCAGACCATTCCCGGATCGAGGCCGTGATCGGGTGCGAGGAACCCCACCGACTCCATGTGTCGCAGCAGGGTCTCGTGGTCACGATCCAGGAGGGGATCGATGAGCGGCAGCAGCGACTCCAACTCGCCGGGCGCCCACCGTTTGACGAGGCCGAAGTCGAGGAACGTCACCGTGCCGTCGGCACCGAAGCGGTAGTTGCCCGGGTGGGGGTCCCCGTTGAACACCCCGGCCCGGTAGATGGCGCCCTGGATGAACCGGAAGAGGACCTCGGCCGCCTGTTGGCGCTCGGCTTCGGTGGCGCGGGCCAGGAAGCGGTCCCAATCGTCGCCCTCGGCCCATTCGGTGGTGAGGACCCGGGCACTGGAGTACGAGGGGACCACCCGCGGGATGCGGACGAAGGGATGATCGGCGTACCGGTCGGCGAAATCCGTCTGGCACGAGGCCTCCAGCCGGTAGTCGAGCTCGTCGAGCATCCGCCGCCGCAGCTCGTCGACCAGCGCCTCCACATCCAGGCTCTTGAGGGTGACCGACGAGAACAACGCGTACAGCAGCTGCGCGTTGGACAGGTCACTCTCGAGGGCGTCGCCGACACCCGGGTACTGCACCTTGACCGCCACCTCCCGTCCGTCAGGCAACGTGGCCCGGTGGACCTGCCCGATGGACGCCGCCGCCACCGGCACCTCGGACCACGTGCGGAACACCTCCGTCGGGTCGGCTCCCAGCTCGTCACGAACCACTCGGGCGGCCAGGGAGGGGGCCATCGCCGGAGCGTTCTGTTGCAGTGAGGCCAGGGACTGCTGGGCTTGCTCGGGGAGTCCGTCGATGATGAACGACAGCATCTGGCCGGCCTTCATCATCGCCCCCTTCATGTGTCCCAGCTCGCGGGCCACGTCCTCGGCCGACCGGATGAGGAAGTCGGCATCCATCTGCTGCCGACGAGCTTCGGTGGCCGCCAGCCGGCGGGCGCGGTGGGAGGCGAACCCGGCGGCCCGGCGGGCCCCGAGGCGAGCCAGACGGGCCCCTCGTTCGACCCGATGACGATGGCGGCGAACCAGCAGGCCGATGCCGGCGGCTCCGGCGGTGACGGCGACGGCCGCCACCAGCCGACGCGGCATCAGGCGATCGAGGGTGGTACCGTCACCGGCTCGATCGCCGCCTCGTCGGCGTCGTCGGTGAGGTCGATCACCATCTCCGCGTCCGTGAGCTGGGCAACGATCTCCTCGGCGCCGTCGAGGTCACCCGCGTCGAGCGTGGTCAAGGCCGAGTCGACCAGATCCAGATCGGACTCCAGAGACCCGATGTCCACCGATGACGAGGCGGGGTTGCCCGGTGGGGCCGGGTGGACCGCAGCGGTGGGTGCCGGATCGGCGCTGGTCGGATCCGTGTCGACGCCGGCGGTCGGGGGCTCGACGATCTGGAAGGGTGCGTTGGCCGTGTCGGAAGGCATCGGTGGCATCGTAGCGACCGGCGTCGATCGGGCCGGTCATGGCGCAGCGACGACGCTGACCGTGTGGGCGGCCACACCCAGATCGACCCAGGTGGATGCGGTCGTGTCGATCAGGATGGTGGAGTCGCCCGTGGCCACCACCACATAGCCGGCGTCGACATCGAGCCCGGTGATGTCGGTCGGGCCCGCATCGAGGGCCAGCTCGACCAGCTCGGAGGAGCCGGAGGCCGATGTCAGCACGGTGGGTGCCCCGTCGGGTGCGACGTGGGCCACGGCGAGGAGCGAGCCGTCGTCGGCCAGGGCGACGCTGCCGAACCCCGGGACGCCGTCGTTCCCACACATCGGCTCGGGGACCGCGGGGTCGGCGAGCGGCTCGCCTGCGTCGTCGAACAGCAGCACTTGGACACAATCCTGTTCCACCTGGGTGACGGCGAAGCCGTTGGTGCTGGCTGCGGCCGAGATGGCACCCGAGTCGGCATCGCCCACCGACCGCACGGTGCGGGCCGAGGTGGTGGCCAGGTCGAGCAGGTCCAGTACCTGGATGGGTTCGCTGACGTCGATGGGCGAATAGCTGATGAGCACCCCCGGTTCGCCGTTGCGCTCGGTGACGTCGTGCAGGGCCAGGCCCCCCTGACTGCGCAGCAGCAGGGGCGCCCCATCGGCTGGCCACCACCAGACCTGGCCGAGCAGTTGATCGTCGACGGTGAGCCCGACCACACCTCCGGCGCCGTCGTCGACCGCGTGGCGGACCCCTTCGGCCAGCTCGCGGACCACCATGGGACCGTCGGCGGGCGTCCACCGGGTGATGCCGGCTGCGGTGGCCAACACCAACGCCGGCGCATCGGCCGGGATCGTGTCCACCTCGGTGAGCTCCACCCGGTTGGCGTTCGCCACGGTGGTCGCGACCCCCGTCGAGTCAGGCACCAGGACCGGGTCTTCGCCCGAGGAGCTGCAGCCGACGACGCAGATCGCCGTGAATCCGGCGATGGCCAGCCCGCGGTGGAGCACGGTCGGCCCGCCCTCGCATGCGGCCTTCCCGACGTACGGCATCCGACCGACGGTAGTCGCCGGGTCTCGGGTGTTCGGGGCGGGTGTGCGACCATCGACCCATGGAAGTCGATGCTGCCGTCGTGGGCTCGGGGCCCAACGGGCTGGCGGCGGCTATTCGTCTGGCCGAGGCCGGCAGGCGGGTGGTCGTCTACGAGCGCAACGCCACCATCGGTGGTGGTAGTCGCACAATGGAGTTGACGGGTGGCTCGCACTTCGACGTGTGCAGCGCTGTCCATCCCCTGGCCGTGGCCTCCCCCTACCTGTCGAGTCTCCCGCTGGCCGCCCACGGGTTGCGCTGGCTGCACCCGGAGGTATTGGCCGCCCACCCCATCGAGGGCGACCGATCGGCGCTGCTGCGGGCGAACCTCGACGACACGGCGGCCGGGTTGGGGGTGGACAGCGAGCGTTGGCGGCGGATGTTCAGGACGGTCGTCGATCATTGGGACGACCTGTCGGGGTCCCTCCTGGGGCCTGTGGTGAGGTTTCCCCGGCACCCGGTGGCCTTGGCCCGCTTCGGCCTTCGGGCGATGGTGCCGGCCACTCGCACCGTGGCCCGGTTCGAGGCCGAAGAGGCCAAGGCGCTGTTCGCAGGCGTGGCCGCGCACACCATGCTCCCGTTGGACAGGCCGCTGACCTCGGCCATCGCCCTGGTGCTGGCCGGTGCGGCCGACATCGGCGGCTGGCCGCTGCCCGAGGGAGGGTCCCAGTCGATCGCCGATGCGCTGGCTGCCCACCTGGTTGCGTTGGGCGGTCACATCGTCACGGGGGTCGAGATCACCGATCTGCACCAGGTCGACTGCCGGGGACCGGTGCTGTTCGACACCGCCCCCGAACATCTGGCCGCCATCGCCGGCCACGAGCTGCCCTCTCGATACCGGCGCAAACTCGGCCGCTACCGCCGCGGGATGAGCTCGTTCAAAGTGGACTACCTGCTGCGAGGACCCGTTCCCTGGCTGGATCCAGCCTGTGGTCATGCCGGCACCGTGCACCTCGGAGGTACCGCCGCCGAGGTGGCGGAGGCCGAGGCGCGGACGTGGGCCGGCCGGGTGCCCGAGCACCCGTTCACGCTTCTGGCTCAGCCGTCCGTGGTCGATCCCACGCGGGCTCCCGAGGGCCACCAGGTGATCTGGGCCTACTGCCATGCTCCCCGTGGGTTCGACGGTGACCTCACCGACCACATCGAGCGTCAGATCGAGCGGTTCGCCCCGGGTTTCCGAGATCTCGTCGAGCATCGGTTCACCCGTTCGGCGTCCGACGCCGAGTCCGACAACCCGAACCTGGTGGCCGGCGACATCGGCGGCGGCTCACCGGCCGGGCTGCAGCTCCTGTTCCGACCGGGCCGGCGGATCGACCCCTACCGCACGCCCAACCCCCGTCTGTTCCTGTGCTCGGCCTCCACCCCGCCCGGAGCCGGTGTGCACGGCATGTGCGGATTCTGGGCCGCCGAGAGCGCACTCCGGCATTGGCCCCGGCCCTGACCGCACCGGTCACCCCCACCGCCCGATCACATCGGGTGCGGGCGCGGTCAGGTCCCGGCGTCGAGCAGCACCTCGAGTCGGTCGGCGCACTCGCGGACCAGGTCGAGGGGACCGTTGGTGCCGTGGCCGGCCAGCCACTGGCGGATCGACACCTCGAGGATGGCCACCACCAGCTTGGCGTCGAGCACGGCACTGACATCGTCCTGGGAGACGGATCGGCGCGCGGCCAGGGCCGGGGCCAGGCGCCCGACGGCGTTGTCGAGGGCCCAGAACACCTGGGACACCAGCTCGGGTCGTTCGAGGGCGCGTCCCAGCGCGGTGCGGACCTGCGTGTGCTGGAACGCTTCGGAGTCGGCGGCGCCGATCATCTCGACGACCGCCTGGTAGGGCGACCGGTCCTCGATGAGCTCGATGAACCAGTCGACCAGATCGTCCACCCACTCGTTGAAGGCGACCATGGCGATGTCGGCCTTGGTCGGGAAGTACCGAAACACCGTGGGCTCGGAGATCCCGGCCTGGCGGGCGATCTCGGCCGTTCGGGTGTCGTCGTAGCCGACCTCGGCGAACAGGGCATCGGCCGCGGCCATGATGTCGCGCCGAGTCTGCTGCTTGCGGCGTTGCCGGCGACCGATGTCGTTGCCGGCGACCGGAGCGTTCACGGATGCCCTCCCGAGTCAAGGGCCGATGCCGATCCAACTCTAATACTTCAGCGGCCCACGAAGTGACCGGTAGGTAACTTCGCCCCCGGTGCGGTGACCGGCGGGTGGCTACGGTTGGCCGATGGTCACGCCCCGGGTGCTCTTCATCGGCGGATGGGGTCATCACTATCTCCGTGAGCTGGCGGCGTCGGGGGCCCGGGCCATGACCGCGGCCGCTTGCTCCGACGGGAATGACGACATGGCTCGGCTGATCGCCGACGGCCTCGTCGGCGCGACGTGGTTCGACGATCCCGAGCGGGCGCTGGTCGAGTTCGCCCCGGACATCGTCAGTGTCGGTGCCGTGTATGCCCACAACGGGCGATGGGTCGAACGGGCCCTTCAGGCGGGAGCCGCCGTCGTGTCGGACAAGCCGGTGGCGGCAGGTCGCGAGCAACTCGATCGCCTGCTCGAGATCGTTGCGGCCAGGCCGGGTGCCCGGCTGGCCACCGAGCTACCGGCGCGGGCCGACGCCGCGTTCCGCACCGCCCGAGCACTGGTCTCCGACGGGCGCATCGGTGACCCCATCCTGGTCACGGCCCAGAAGAGCTATCCGTTCGGCGAGCGTCCCGGGTGGTACGACGACCCGACCGCGTATCCGGGCACCGAACTGTGGGTGGCCACCCACGCCTTCGACTTCGCCCGCTTCGTCACCGACCGCCGGCTGACGCCGGTGGCGGGTCGGTCGGCCAACGTCGGTCTCCCCCAGATGCCGTCGGTGGACGACCACACGGTGACCCTGTGCGAGCTGGAGGGCGGAGGCACAGCGGTGGTGCACGCCGACTACCTACGACCACCCACGGCCACCGGCCACGGCGACGACCGCCTCCGGGTGGTGGGATCCGACGGCATCGTGGAGGTTCGGGCCGACCGTTGCTGGTGGCTCCACGACGGCGAGCCCCTCGATGTGACCGATCCGTCGATGGCGATCGATCCGGGCGTGCTGCTCTGGGACACGCTGGCGGATCCGGCGGTCGACTGCACCGCCGACTCGCTGGAGCTGGCCGACACGGTATTGGCCGCCCGCCACTTCAGCCGGGCGTCGGGGCCTCGAGGGACAGCTCGTCCATTCCCCTGATCCGCAGGATCTCATCGAAGAGGTCCTCGACCAGGCCTCGGTGCTCGGGCGCGTCGGCCAGGTCGTTGGTCTCTCCTGGATCCTCCTCCATGTCGAACAGCATGCGCTCGTCGCCGAGCAGCTCACCGACCAGCTTCATTCGGCCGCGACGAGCCATGGGGTAGCCGTGCATGGAGTGGGTGTAGAGCGTGCGCTCGGGCGGGGCCGTTCCGTCTCGCAGTGCCGGGACCAGTGAGACCCCGTCGAGTTGGTCGAGTGGGCCGCCGGCACGGGCCAGATCGAGGATCGTCGGGGTGAGGTCGCCGGAGGACACCGGCGTGGTGATCCTCCGACCGGCACCGATACCGCCGCCCGACCCGAACATCGGCACCCGGGCCAGGTCCTCGAGGGCCACGCAGGGCACCTTCGAGAGCAGGCCACGATGGCCGCCGAAATCGCCATGATCGGACACGAAGAACACGATGGTGTCGTCGAGGTCGACGTGTTCGAGCAACCGGCCGACCGCGTCGTCGATCTGCACGATCAACGCCCGAATGTAGGTGAGCACCCGCCGGATGGTGGTTTCGGGGTGGTCGCCCACGATGCGGGTGCCGGGGGCGGCGTGGGTGGTCAGCCAGTGGCGCAGCTGCGGCGCCATGCCCTGGAGGCCCTGCTCGCGATCGGGAAGGGTGATGTCGGCGGGGTCGTATCGTCCGGCATAGGGCGCCGGGGGGTTGTACGGGGTATGGGGATGGGGATAGCTCACCTGGAGGTAGAACGGCCGGTCGGTCGGACGTGCCTCGAGCCAGGAGATGGCCTCGTCGGTGACCCAGCTGGTCGGGTGGAACTGCTGGGGTAGGGGATAGCGCACCGCGGACAGCTGTTCGCGCACCCGTTCGGCGTCGGGGTGGCGTGGCGGGAAGAGGCCGGTGGCCAGGGGCTCGGCCTTGCCCTGCCAGAGCAACCAGGCGACGTGGTCGTCGACCGGACGGGGCGACTCGTTGCGATAGAGATTGAGGTGCTCGGCCACGCGGAGGTGATCGAATCCGTGCCGGGCCCGCATCGGCTTGAAGTGGCCCTTGCCGACGTGGGCTGTCTGGTAGCCCGCGGCCCGCAGCTGATGGGCCACGGTGAAGAATCCCTCCCGCACCGAGCGCCCTCCGCCGTCGGGCCGGTCGTCACGGTGACCCCGGAAGCGGTTGGGGTACAGACCCGTGAGCAGCGACCCCCGAGCCGGGGCGCAGAGGGTGGACATGGTGTACGTCGTGTCGAAGCGGGTCCCGTCGTCGGCCAGGCGGTCCAGATGGGGCGTCTCGAAGAACCCGTCGCTCCAGGACCCCAGCTGATCGTGACGCTGCTGATCGGTGATGATCAATACGATGTTGGGTCGACCGGACCGGTCGACCTCGTCGGGCGGGAGACTCACCGACCCGACGGTACCAAACCCCCTGGGGGACGCCGGAAGCATCCTCCTCCGGGCGACCGCCGATCATCGGTGCCCGGGCCGCGGCGGTATCGTGCCCCCTTGGGCCGCTAGCTCATCGGGTAGAGCAGGAGACTTTTAATCTCAAGGTGCTGGGTTCGAGCCCCAGGCGGCCTACATGAGGACTGTCCGCTTGGGCTGGCGCGTGGTCGCGGCCGCGATCCTGACGGCAGGGTCGGTGATGGTGTCGGCGGGCCCGGCCGCCGCGCATGGCGTGGGCACCAGAGGCGACCTGCCGTTGCCGATCGGCGTGTTCGCCTGGTCGGCCGGTCTGGCCGTGGCCTGCTCGTTCCTGGCCTTCGGGGTGTTCTGGGGCAAGCCGCGGCTGGCGGCAGCAGCAGTGGGGCGACTCCTGCCCGAGTGGCTGGATCGTGTCGTCGGCGGCCTGGGATGGGTGACACGGGTGTTGGTGCTGGTGCTGTGGCTGGTGACCCTGGTGGCTGGGCTCACCGGTGACGAGAACCCGCTGCTCAACATCAGTCCGTGGGCCGTGTACATCATCTTCTGGGTGGGTGTGCCGGTGGCGTCGGTGCTGCTGGGACCGTTCTGGGGATCGGTCAGTCCCTTCGACACGGTCGTCGGCGTCGCGGAGCGGGTGGGCTGGCGTCGGGTTCGAGCGGCCGACGGTCCCTGGGCCGACCGAGTCGGCTGGATGGGCGTGCTCGGCCTCCTCGGTTTCCTGTGGCTCGAGCTGACCTACTTCGAGTCGGAGAACCCGCGGGCGATCGGCCTGTGGCTGGCGCTCTACAGCGCCGTCTCCGTCGTCGGCGGGCTGGTGTTCGGCCGTGGATGGCTGCGCGCCGCCGACGGTTTCACCGCGCTGTTCGATCGGCTGGGTCACATCGGGCCGTTCTTTCGCGATGACCAGGGCCGCCTCCGAGTGCGGATTCCGGGGTCGGGCCTCGCCGTGGTGGAGGTCGACACGGCCGCCGTGGTGCTGGTGCTGGTCACGTTGGGCAGCACCACGTTCGACGGGGTCACCCGCCAGAGCTGGTGGGGCGAGGCCGACTTCGTGGCGACGGCGCTGCGATGGGAACGCACCGCCGTGCACACCGTCGGCCTCTTCCTCACCATCGCGGTGGTGGCCCTCTTGTACTACGGCGCCATTCGGGTGATGACGCGCTACCTGACCCGGCGGGGCACGCCCTACGCCTCGGCCGACGCCGCCGAGGACTTCGCCCCGTCGCTGCTGCCCATCGTCTTCGCCTATGCCGTGGCCCACTACTTCTCCCTCTTCATGTTCGACGGGCAACGGTTCATTCCGCGGCTGAGTGACCCCTTCGGGGACGGATCCGACTGGTTCGGTACCGCCGGATACGCGGTCAATTGGACGTTCCTCAGCTCTGATCTCATCGCCTGGGTGCAGGCGCTGGCCATCGCCCTGGGCCACATCGCCGGCGTGGCCGCGGCCCACGATCGGGCATTGGAGAGAATGGACCGGCAGTACGTGCTGGGCAGTCAGGTTCCCCTGGTGGTGGCCATGATCTCGTACACGGTTGCCGGCCTGCTGTTGTTGCTGGGAGCCTGAGCAACTCATGGATCTCGCCACCGTCGCCCTGCTCGCCGGGTTCGTCGTGGTCTTCTCGCTGTTCTCCCATCGCATCGAGCCCTGGCCCGTCAGCGGCCCCATGGTGTTCGTGGCCTTCGGACTGGTGATTGGTCCCGAGGCGCTCGACATCGCGCACATCGAGCTCGAGTCCGAGTCCGTCGTGGTGCTGGCCGAGGTGACCCTCGCCGTGCTGTTGTTCTCCGACGCGGCCCGTCTGGACGTCCCGGCGCTGCGGCGCGATCCCGGCATCCCGGCGAGGCTGCTCGCCATCGGCCTGCCCCTCACCGTGGCGCTGGGGACGGTTCTCACCGCCCTGTTGTTGACCGATCTGAGCATCTGGGAGGCGGCGCTGATCGCCGCCGTGTTGACCCCTACCGACGCCGCGCTGGGGCAGGCGGTGGTCACGGACCGGCGGGTTCCGTGCCGAATCCGCCAGTCGCTGAACGTGGAGGCCGGGTTGAACGACGGGCTCATCGTCCCGGTGGTGACCGTTTTCGTGGCCATGGTCGAGGAGGGTGAGGCCGACGGGGTCGGCGGCTTCGTGACCGACGCCCTCCAACAGATCGCCATCGGCGTCGGCGTGGGTGTGGGCGTCGCTCTGGCGGCCGGATGGTTGCTGGCCATGGCCGACAAGCGGGGCTGGGTGGCGCGGGACTACGAGCAGTTGGCCATGCTGGCCATCGGGGTGGGCTCCTACGCGTTGTCCACCGACCTGGACGGCAACGGGTTCATCGCCGCGTTCGTGGCCGGGCTGTCGCTGTCGGCGCTGATGGGAGCCGGCGCCGTGCGTCGGGTGGCGTTCAGTGAGGATGTCGGCCAGCTCCTCGCGCTGGTGATGTTCGTGGTGTTCGGCGCAACGATGGTGGGACCGGCGCTCGGTGAGCTCACCTTGCCGGTGGCCCTGTGTGCGATCGGCACACTCACCATCGGACGCATGGTGCCGGTGTGGGTGGCCACCGCCGGATCGGGGCTGGCCTCCGTCAGTCGCCTGTTCCTGGGCTGGTTCGGACCCCGAGGTCTGGCCTCGATCCTGTTCGGCCTGCTCATCGTCGAGGAGTCCGACATCGCCGGGAAGTCCACACTGTTCGTGATCGTCACCTGGGTGGTGGTCATCTCGGTCGTGGCCCACGGGATGAGCGCGGCCCCGGGCGCCGGCCGGTACGCGGCCTGGTTGGCCCGCCGGGCCGATGCCGACACGATGATGGAAGCGATCCCCGCGCCCGAGCCTCGAGTCCGGTGGTGGCGCCATCGCCATCCGGCACCGAGCAGCCAGGACCCGGACCAGTGACCATGTTCGGACGCATGGCCATCATCGTCGGCGGCCTCGTGCTGGCCACCGCATGTGGTGGGAGTGACGGGCCGGCGGCCTCCAGTGGACCCTCCCCGAGCTCTGACCCCTCGACCAGCACGGAAGCCCCGCCCGAGTCGATGGCTTCCTCCACCACCGAATCGCAGCCGTGCACCAGCGACGCGCTGGAGGGCGGCTCGGTCAGTACGGTCGGCTACGACGAGATCACGTTCGGCATGACGGTGGCCGCGGCCGAGGAGGCATCCGGGGTGTGCCTGGCCGCCGACCGGCCCGAGAGCCAGGACTGCTACTTCGTGGTGCCCGTGCCGGGACCCTCCGGACTGGCCTTCCTCGTCACCGAGGGAACCATCGAACGGGTGGACGTCTTCGGCGGAGACATCACCACGCGGTCCGGACTCGGGATCGGCAGCACCCAACAGGCGGTCATCGACCAGTTCGGCGACCGCGTGAGTGTGACCCCGCACCCCCGAGGCCGCGGCAACCAACTGGTGTTCGTTCCCCAGGACGAGACCGACGCCGAGTTCCGCGTGGTCTTCGAGACGGACGGTGAACAGGTCACCCGCTTCCGGAGCGGACGACGACCTCAGGTCGACCGGCCCCGGCCGTGCCCCGGCGGCGAGGAGCTGGGATCGGTGGCGCCGTCGTCGACGACCACCGTCGTCGGAGGTCCGTAGGCCGGTCCGGCGGCCACCCTCGCGTCGGGATCAGTTCGGGACGGTCGGCGTGGTCTCGTACGACCCGCACTGGACCTGTACCCCACCCGTTCCCAGCACGGTGCCCACACCGGTGTCGATGTCGGCGTCGGCTACGAAGGTGATGCCGTCGCCCGTGATCGTCCCGGCGTCGATGGTGAGGATGAGCGGGCTGTCGAGCGCCGCCTCGATCAACTGGCCGCCGCCGGTGACGCCGATGTAGGGCGTGGTCGCGGATGCCTCGAGAAGGATGTCGGACGGTAGCTCGGAGCCGGGCACCCGACCCGATCCCCACACCAGCACGTCTCCCTCGGCGGGCTGGGTGCAGCTGACCGCGAACTCCCACGTCTGGTCGTTGATGGTGATCGACGCCGACGACGAGTGGTCGAGCACGGGACCGATGGTGGCGGCGGGCGTCGTGGTGGATGTACCCGTGGTCGTGGTGGTGCCGGTGACCGGGTCGTCACCGTCGCTGGCACAGCTGCCGGCGGCCAGGAGCAGAGCCACGCCGACTATCGCCACCGACTTCATTCCGCAGAGCCTAGGGAACCGGCCGCGCCCCGGTCGCCACCGTCAGTCACGAACCAGTCCGTGTGGTGGCCCTTCCCGTCCGTGGTCGACCACACCGCTCGTTCGCTTCCGCCCAGGCTGGCCGGATCGGGGCGTTCGTCGGTGGTCACGCCGACGGCCCATTCCCGGGGGCGTCGCAGGATCACGGCACCGCGCAGCTCGTGCTGCTGGGTGAGCGCCCGGAGGTCGGCCTCGATCGTTGTGGGGACCGGGCCCGAGTCGGCCAGCGCCGTCGCCCACGAGGCCGGGTCCTCGTCAGACCACACCAGGTGGCGGTGCCAGCCCATGGGTTGACGATGACGCAATCCGCTGGCTCGGAGGCGGGAGACCAGTTCGCGGCTGTCCACCAGTTTGGCTCCGAGCCCGAGGGCCCGGTCGAGGCGGGAATCGGGGACATCGTAATGATCGCCCTGGAAGGCCAGCCGGCGCACACCGATGGTGGCGGCGAAGCGGTGGAGCTCGTCGAGATCGGTGTCCGACACCAGGTGGGACCAGTACTCACCCCGCCACGGCCACCGGGGCCGATCGATCAGAATGCTCATGAAGTTCGGTTCCCCGGTGCGGCGCGTCGACGTCGTAGCCACCCCAGTGTGTACCGTCGGCGGGTGGTGGATGCATCAGCGCCCATACGTCCGATGAAGGCGGTCCTGGGCGAGCTCCCCGTCGGCGACGAATGGGTGTACGAGCTCAAGTGGGACGGGATGCGGGTGTTGGCCCATGTGGTGGACGGCCAGGTCCGGCTTCGGTCGGGGAACGAGATCGACGTGACCCACCGTTTCCCCGAGCTGGAGGGTCTGGCCGACGTGGTCGGGGACCGACCCGTGGTGTTCGACGGCGAGGTGGTGGCGGTCGACGATCGCCGTCGCCCGTCGTTCTCGCAGCTCCAGCACCGCATGCACGTCGGCGACCGGGTCGAGGCGGTGCGCCGTGCCGCCGAGGTGCCGGTGGGATACCAGATCTTCGACCTGTTGCACTTCGACGGGCACGACGTCATGCCGCTCGCGCTACGAGATCGGCGCCATCTCCTGGAAGAGCTCGTGGCGCCCGGACCCGCCTGGCGGCTCACCGATCAGTTCGACGACGGTGTCGCCCTGCTGGACCACGCAGCCCGGCACGGTCTGGAGGGGCTCGTGGCCAAGCAACGCGGCAGCCGATACGTGCCCGGTGCCCGATCTCGATCGTGGTGCAAGGTGAAGATCCGCCTCGAGCAGGACTTCGTGGTCGCCGGCACCACCGAGGGGACCGGTGGGCGCGCCAGCACATTCGGAGCGTTGCTCCTCGGCTACTGGTTCGAGGGTGGGCTGCGGTTCGCCGGCCGGGTGGGGACCGGCTTCGGTCAGGCCGAGCTCGAGCGTCTGAGCGGCCTGCTCGCCCCGCTGCGAACGGCGGTCGACCCCTTCACTCCGCGGCTCGGCGCTGCCGATGCTCGTGGGGCCGCGTTCGTGGACCCCAGGATCGTCGTGCAGGTCGCCTACGCCGAGTGGAGCCCCGATGGACGCCTGCGCCATCCCACCTATCTCGGTCAACGCCATGACGTCGACGCGGCCGATGTCGGGGTCGAGCGATGACGCGCCGGCGTGCCATCCTGACACGGTGAGTGACGACGAGGGGGCACGCAGCGGCGACCGGGTCCGGCTGTCGTTGCCGGCGAACAGCGCCTATGCCCGACTGGCCCGGATCGGCGCCGCCAGCCTGGCCCACCGTTGGGGATTCGTGCCCCACCAGGTCCAGGATCTGCGGCTGGCCATCGACGAGGCCATCATCTTGTTGCTGGGCGGCGACGCCGACCACCCAGGCACGATCGACATCGACTACCTGCTCGACGGTGATCGCCTCACCGTCGACGTGACCGCTCGCTTCGGCAGCGACGAGGTGCAGCCGATCCTGGGCGATGACGGGCTGGATCGATTCCGCACCCTGGCCGGGGAGCTGCTCGCTGGCTACGAGCTGGGCGCGGATCGGGTTCGGATGCACATCGATCGCGCCGGCTGAGGTCGAGGTGAGCCGGCCTCTCTCAGCGGCCGGTGCTGCCGAACCCGTCGGCTCCCCGGGTTGAGTCGGGCAGCGTCTCGGTGGGCACGAAGCGGACGTGCTCGACCGCCTGGATCACGAGCTGGGCGATGCGCTCGCCCCGCTGCACCTCGAAGGCCTCGGTCGGGTCGGTGTTGACCAGCAGGCACTTCAGCTCGCCGCGGTAGCCGGAGTCGATCAGGCCCGGCGTGTTGAGGCAGGTCACCCCGTGGCGCAGGGCCAGGCCGCTGCGGGGCTGGACGAATCCGGCGTATCCCTCGGGGATGGCGATGGCGGCACCGGTGGGTACCAGGGCCCGTCCCCCTCCGGGCTCGAGCACGACGTTCTCACGAGCGACCAGGTCGGCTCCGGCATCACCTTCGCGGGCATACGCCGGCAGCGGGAGGCCAGGGTCGAGTTGTTGGATGGGTACCTCGAGCACGGAGCGAATGTATCCCGCCGGGAACTGCCTCGTGGTCGGCCCACCCGCGCCGACCCCCCGAGGCGACGGCCATCGAATCCCGCCCCGGCGGACAGCGTCGCTACCATCGAACGATGCTCGCCTGGATGGATCTCGAGATGACGGGGCTCGATCCCGCGCGTCATGTCATCGTCGAGATCGCCACACTGGTGACCGACGACGAGCTGAACGTCGTTGCCGAGGGGCCCGATCTGGTCATCGGCTACCCCGACGACGCGCTCGAGTCCATGGACGACTTCGTGCGGGACATGCACACCCGAAGCGGGCTGCTCGAACAGATCAAGGCGAGCGAGGTGACCCTCGAGCAGGCCGGGGCCGAGACCCTGGCCTTCCTGCGCGAGCACATCACCGAGCCGGGGACGGTGCCGCTCTGTGGCAACTCGATCGGCACCGATCGGCGCTTCCTGGCGGTGTACCTCAACGAGATCGAGGAGTTCCTGCACTACCGCTCGGTCGATGTGTCCACCGTGAAGGAGCTGGCCCGGCGGTGGTATCCCGAGGTGACCAACGGCTCCCCGAAGAAGCGGGGAGGCCACCGTGCCCTCGACGACATCCGTGAGAGCCTCGAAGAACTCGTCTACTACCGCTCCCAGCTCTTCCCCGATCCCAACCGGAATGAATCGACGTGACGCACGAGCGTACGTACACCAAACAAGAGCAGCAGCCCGCGTCCGAGGAGATCAGCGAGGTGGCTCCCGACATCCTCCGTGTGCAGCTGCCGGTGCACCTGCCGGGGCTGGGCCACGTGAACTGCTATGTGCTCGAGGACGAGCGAGGCGTGGCCGTGGTCGATCCGGGTCTCCCCGGCCCCGAGTCCTACTCGACCCTGGTCGAGCGGCTGGGGCAGATGGGCGTGGCCATCGGGAACGTCCACACGGCCATCGTCACCCACAGCCATCCCGACCACTTCGGCGGGGTGTACCAGCTGCGCGACGAGACCGGCTGCGACGTCATCACCCATCACGAGTTCCGCACCATCTTCGACGCTCGGGAGGCCGGCGAGGGCCAGGACAGCGCGTCGCTGGAGCTGGCCACCGACGACGAGCTGGAGGAACTGCGAGAACGTTGGCGTCGACCGACGCCGTGGGGCGGGCGCACCGAGGCGCCGCCACTCGAGGCTGTGAAGCGGTTCATCGCCGCCGGACGCAAGGGCGCCAAGCCCTTCCAGGTGCCCGAGCCGTCGATCACCGTGGCCGACGAGCAGGTGATCGAGCTGGGCCGGCGAGAATGGGTGGCCGTTCACACACCGGGTCACACCACCGATCACCTCTGCCTGTACGACCCGGTGTCCGGGGTGCTGTTGAGCGGCGATCACGTCCTCCCCACGATCACCCCCCACATCAGCGGCCTGATCGACGACGATGACCCGCTGGACACCTTCTTCCAGTCGCTGCGCCGGATGCACGAGCTCGAGGGCCTGGCCCTGGCTCTGCCCGCTCACGGCGACCCGTTCACCAACGTCGGTCGGCGGGCCGACGAAATCATCGAGCACCACCACGAGCGACTCGACGTCATCCGGGCCGCGGCCGACGACATGGGCTCGGGCCGAGTGGCCGACTACATGATGCGGCTCTTCAAGGAACGATCATGGGGTGGCATGGCCGAGAGCGAGACGTACGCCCACCTCGAGCACCTCCGGATCCTGGGCGAGGTCGACACCACCGTCGACGCCGACGGGCAGACCACCTATCACTTCTGAGTGGCCCGCTCGCCCTCGCTCCACCGTGGCTCGTCGGCGGCGGACCGCCACGGTTCACCCACCCGATCGACGGTGCTCATCCGGGGCACCGGTTCAGGTCGGGTCGAGGAATG
>JAOUEE010000246.1 GCA_029858875.1 Acidimicrobiia bacterium | reverse complement strand
GTCGCTGGTGGTGGTCTCGCCGGGCGCGCTGGTGGTGGTCTCGCCCGGGTCGCTGGTGGTGGTCTCGGCGGGGACGGTCGTGGTCCCACCGGGTGCGGTGGTGGTCACGTCGGTGGCGATCTCGTCGTCGTCGTCATCGTCACCATTGGCGATCACGATGCCGGCGATCACGGCGATGGCGACCAGCGCGGCGACGATCCACGTCACCGGGCGTTGGTACCAGGGCTTGGCTTCGTCGGTAGTCTCGACCGCTTCGGTGACGTCCCCGGTCGCTGGGTCGACGGAGCCACCATTTGCGCCGTCGGGCTCGCTGGGCGGAGTTCCCTCGGGTTCGGTGGGGGGAGTGGGGGTGTCGTCGCTCATGTCGGGCTCCGTTCTGTGGGCTCCGCGTCGGCCGGCGCCGCCTCGAAGTGAACTGCTCGGCCCACGCAGGGTCGGTCCCGGATGCTACAGAAGGTGGATGCACGTTTCGATGACCGTGCCCACCGAGGACCTGACCGACGTGCGCACCGTGTACCCCGAGCTCGAGCGAATCGGTTACGACCGCGCGTTCAGCTTCGAGGCCAAGCACGACCCGTTCGTGCCCATCGCGGTGGCCGGCGAACACACCCGTCAACTCCGGTTGGGGACGGCCATCGCCGTCGCCTTCGCCCGCACGCCGATGACCCTGGCCAACGTCGCCTGGGACCTCCAGACCGTCACGGGTGGTCGCTTCGAGCTGGGAATCGGCTCGCAGATCCAGCCTCACATCGAGCAACGCTTCTCGATGCCGTGGTCCCGGCCGGTGGCACGCATGCGCGAGATGGTGCTGGCCATCCGGGCGATCTGGGAGGCCTGGCAGAACGGCGCGCCACTGGATTTCGCCGGCGAGTTCTACACCCACACCCGCATGATCCCTGCCTTCGACCCCGGTCCCAACCCGTTCGGCCCACCACCCATCCTCACCGCCGGGTTCGGGCCGCGGATGACCGCGCTGGCCGGAGAGGTGGCCGACGGGTTCCTGGTCCACCCGGTGAACAGCCGCCGTTCACTGCTGGAGCTCACCCTGCCCGCCCTCGCCGAGGGCGCAGCCAGGGTCGGCCGGACCGTGGCCCAGATCCAGGTGGTGTGCGTCACCATCGTCGTCACCGGTCGCACCGAGGAGGAGCTGACCCACTCGCGCCGGGCCGTGCGTCGACAGTTGGCCTTCTACGGAACCACGCCGGCCTACCAGCCCGTGTTCGACCTCCACGGCTACGGCGACCTGCACCCCGAGCTCAGACAGCTGGGTCGGGAGAACCGATGGGCCGAGATGGACTCCCTCATCGACGACGAGCTGCTCGAGACCATCGCCGTGGTGGGAGAACCCCACCAGATCGCCGGCCAGGTGCGTCGACGCCTGGATGGGATCTCGGACCACGTGAGCCTGGTCAACAATCGGGCGCCCGACCCGCTCCACTTCACCGAGGTGGTGGCCGACCTCGCGTCGTGAACCGGCGAGGTCCTAGAGTCGGCGTCATGGGGGTGGAACTGTCATTGCACGATCGGGTGGTCGTCGTGGTCGGTGGCGGAGGCGGCGGTATCGGCACGGCGGTCTGTGACCGTGTGGCCGAAGCCGGCGCCCAGGTGGCCACCATCACCAACCGCGACGACCATGGCGCCGAGACCGTCGCCCGGGTGAACGAGCGGGGTGGTCGGGCCGCCGCCGTCACCGCCGATGTGACCGATCTCGACGCGATCGGGCCGGCCATCGATCGCCTGGCCGAACAGATCGGCCCGGCCACCGACCTCGTCACCGTGGTGGGCGGAGCCCCGCCCGAGCACTGGCACCGATTGCTCGACTATCCCCTCCAGAGCTTCGACCACCTCCTCACCACCAACCTGCGGTATGTGTTCGTCGCCGCCCAGATCGTGGCCCGATCACTGGTCGAACGCGACCAGGACGGGGCCATGGTGCACATCTCGTCGATCGCGGCCCGGGGTCACCCGCTGCTGGCCGGCTACGGCGCGGCCAAGGCCGGCCTGGAATCACTCACCCGCACCATGGCCGCCGAGTGGGGCCGCCATGGCATCCGGGTCAACGCAGTCGCCCCCTCCACCGTCAACACACCACGTTCGGGTCGCACCGAAACCGTCGATGCCGCCAGCGCCGCCATCCCGGCCGGCCGCCGTGGTGTTCCCGATGACATCGCCATGGCCACCCTCTTCCTGCTCAGCGAGCACGCGTCCTACATCAGCGGTCAGACGCTGGTGGTCGATGGCGGCGCCGGTGCCCGCAGCGCGGCCCTGGACGAGCACGACCTGCCTGCCGCCGTCACCAATCCGGCCATCCGCCGACGATTCGGAGGCTGAGTCCATGGAACCCGCTCCTCTCGCACCGGGCTCGGTGTCGCTGCGGCTCTACCCGCACGACGGTCCCGCCGTCGAGCAGATCGACGAGCTGCGCCGACAGGCGCAGCTGGCGGCCCAGGTCGGGTTCGACGGCGTGATGGTCAGCGAGCACCACGCCGACTTCCCCGGTTACCTGCCCAACCCGGTGCAGTTGGCCGGAGTGCTGCTCGAGGTCATGGGTCGGGGATGGGCCGCCCCGTGCCCGCTGTTGTTGCCCATGAAGCCCTACGCGCTGGTGGCCGAGGACCTGGCCTGGCTGGCCGCGGCCCATCCCGGCCGACTCGGGGCCGGATTCGCGGCCGGCGCCCTGCCGGTGGACTTCGAGCTGGCCGAGGTGCCCTTCGATGAGATCGTCGAGCGCTTCAAGGGCGCCCTGCCCCGGGTGGTGCTGGCCCTCCGGGGCGGTGACCCCACTCCGCTGGGAGCCGACCGGGCGCTCCGCCGGCTGCGACAGCACCCGTTGCCCATGGCCGTGGCCGCCCAGAGCGTGGGTGCGGTCCGTCGCGCGGCCCGGCTCGACCTGGCCGTGTTGTACGACTCGCTCCAGGGTCCCGCCGTCTCCCGACGGCTGAGCGACGCGTATCTCGAGGCGGGGGGCCGGGCGGCGCGGATCCTCATCAGGCGGGTGTGGATCGGTGATGCTCCCACCGAGGAGATGGCGGCTCAGATGGCGCACTACCGCAGCTACGCCCCCGAACGGGCCGTCGCCAACTGGGGCGAGGGTGAGCAGCTGGTGATCGGAGGCGGGGCCGAGGAGGTGGCCCAACGACTGGGGGAGATCATGGCCGCGTCCCGTTGTGACACCGTCAACATCCGGGTGCAGGTGACGGGCGTTGCTCCGGAGGTGGTGCGGGACCAGATCGGCGCCTACGACGGAGCCATGCACCTCTTCCGTCAGGCGGTGGCCGGCTGATGGGTGTGCTCGATGGCCGGGTGGCCCTCATCACCGGCGCTGGTCAGGGTGTGGGCCGGGGCATGGCGCTGGCCCTGGCTGCCGAAGGAGTTGCCGTGGCCGTCGCCGGTCGCACCAAGGCGAAGTGCGACACCGTGGTGGAGGAGATCGTCGATCGAGGGGGGCGGGCCATGGCCATCGGCATCGATGTGAAGGACCCGGACGCGGTGATCGACTGCGTGGCCCAGGTGGTCGCCGGGCTGGGAGCGCTCCACATCCTGGTCAACAATGCTCAGGAGGTGGCGCGCGGGTCGCTGCTCGCGGTCGACGAGGCGGCCGTCCAGGCGGGCTGGGAGTCGGGTCCGCTGGCCACGCTGCGCTTCATGCGGGCGGCCCACTCCCACCTGCGAGGCGACGGAGTGATCATCAACCTGGCCAGCCGGGCCGGGGTGAAGACCGATCCCGTCAATTGCGGGGCCTACGCCGCGGTCAAGGAGGCGATCCGCGCGCTCACCCGGTCGGCCGCCTGGGAGTGGGCCGACGATGGCATCCGCACCTACGCCATCATGCCCCTGGCCGACTCGCCCGCGCTGGCCCGACTGCAACAGGACGAGCCCGAGGTGTACCAACGGTCCTTGGCCGCCATCCCCCAGCATCGGTTCGGCGATCCCGAGACCGACATCGGGCGGGTGGTGGTGTTCCTGTGCGGCCCCGACGCCGGCTACCTGACCGGCATCACCATCCCCATCGACGGCGGCGCCGCTCATCTCGGCTGAGCGCCGGGCCTGCGTCCAGGTACAGCTAGCCGTCCAGATCCGGGGCCCAGGCCGAACCGTTGATGTGGCCACCGCCGTCCACGAACAGGGTGTTGCCGGTGAGGTAGCGGCTGGCCTCACTGGCCAGGAACACCGCCACCGGCGCCACGTCGAGGTCGGGGTCGCCGATACGGCCCATGGGGTTGCCCTGATCGGCCGCGGCCTCCAACTCGGGGTGTTGACCCATGACCCGGCGGAACGACGCCGACTTGGCTGCGGGGCAGATGATGTTGGCCGTCACCCCGGTGGGTGCCCATTCACGTGCCGCCGTTCGGGTGGCCGAGCGCAGGGCTTCCTTGGCCGAGTTGTACTCGGTGGTGCCGATGTGGGCGTTGACCCCGTTGAGCGAGCACATGTTGATCACCCGGCCCCATCCCTTGGCCTTCATCACGGGGAAGGTGGCCTGCATGGCCCACACCGGCCCCAGGAATCCCACGCGCAGGCCATGCTGCAACAGCTCGTCGGATTTGGATTCGAACCGGCTGATCTCGCCACCGCCCCAGGCATTGTTGACCAGGATGTCGACGGTCCCGAAGGCGTCGACGGTGGCGGCCACCATGGCCTCCACGTCGGCCTTGTCGCCCACGTCGGTGGCGATGAAGTGGGCCGAGTCGCCCAGCTCGTCGGCCGCCTCGCGGCCGTTGGCCTCGTGTATCTCGGCCACCATGACCCGGGCTCCTTCCCGGACGAAGGCCCGGGCCACCGCTCGCCCGATACCGTCGCCTGCCCCGGTGACGATGGCCACCCGCCCCTCGAGTCGGCTCACGCCGACGCCAGCCCGTCGCTCATCGTGTCGAGCAGGGTGCCCACCTCGGCGTCGGTGATCACCAGTGGCGGGCAGATGGCCAGGGCGGTCCCGATGGGCCGAACGATGACTCCTCGCTCGAGGATGGCGTTGCGGGCCGGGGCGGCATTTGTCCCCAGCTCCGCGGCCCACACCGCGCCCGCCCCGCGGTAGCTCTGGATCAACCCGTCCGAGGCCAGGGCGGCCAGGCCGCGCTCGATCTGGGCGCCGACGTGGGTGGCCCGCTCGACCAGCCCTTCGTTGGTCATCAGCTCGAGGTTGGCCACGGCGGCGGCGCACGCCGCTGGATGGCCGCTGTACGTGTAGCCGGTGCGCAACATGTCGCCCATGGCCTCGAGGTCGGCACACACCGCACGCGAAACGATGACGCCCGACAGTGGCTGGTAGCCCGATGTCACTCCCTTGGCGAAGGTCATGAGGTCGGGGGTGACGTCGTAGTACTGGGCGCCGAACCACTTGCCGGTGCGGCCGAACCCGCAGATCACCTCGTCGAACACCAACAGCGCGTCGTGATCGTCGCACAGGCGACGAACCGCCTGGAGATAGCCGTCGGGCGGCGGGAACACGCCGCCCGCGCCCTGGATGGGTTCGGTGATCACGGCACCGATGCGGTCACCCTGTTGCGCGAAGACGGTGGCCATGGCCTCGATGTCGTCGTGGGGAACTTCGACGAAGTGGGGGACCAGGTCGCCCCATCCCTCCCGGTTGGGGGCGATGCCCTGGGCCGACGTTCCGCCGAAGTTGGTGCCGTGGTAGCCGTTGGTGCGTCGCACCACCACCTGCTTGTCGGTGTGGCCCCGCAGCCGTTGCGTGAGCCGCACCAGCTTCAGCGCGGTGTCCACCGCCTCGGATCCCGAGCATCCGAAGAAGACCCGACCGTCGGTGTGCGGTGACCGTTCGGCCACCAGCTCGGCGGCCCGCTCAGCGGGTTCGTTGGTGAAGGGATCGAACGTGTTGTAGGCGTCCATCCGGTGCAGCTGGGCACTGATCGCCTCGATGATCTCGGCCCGACCATGACCGGCCTGGCAGTACCAGAGGCTGGCCATGCCATCGAGGTAGGCCTTGCCCTCGTGGTCCCAGATGGTCGAGCCCTCGGCC
>JAOUEE010000245.1 GCA_029858875.1 Acidimicrobiia bacterium | reverse complement strand
GGGGGGCGGTGGCGGGGGGACCGTGACCGGTGGGGGCGGCGGTGGTGGTGGGGTGGTAGCTGGAGGTGGCGCCGGCGGCGCGGTGGGCGCTGGTGTGGGTGCCGGAGCGGGTGCGGTCGGCGCCGGGGTCGCGGCCGGCGCGGCGGTGGGGGTGGGGGCGGCTGGTGCGGGTGCCGGGGCGCCGGGAACGGGGGCGGCCGGTACCGCTGCCGGACCAGGCGAGGGGGTGACGGCGAGGTCGGCGGGTGGGCTCCCATCGGACAGACCGAGGGCCGGGGGTACCCGGTCATCGAGCTCCTGGGGCGTCGTGGTCGTCGGGTCGATGGTGATGTAGTTCGGGATCACCTCCACGATCACCTCGGGGGTGGTCGGGGGCGGAGAGAGGGTGGCGTCGTCGATCTCGGAGGTCGACGGAGCCTCGCTGGCCTGGGCATCGGCAGTGAGTGGGCCCATGGCCGCCACCATGGCGGCGAAGGACACGATGGAGGTACCGGCGGTGGCCACCCGCATGGTGGTCGGCCGGCTGGACCGGCGCGCCGAGCGCTCGGCGGGCGCGTCCGGTGGCGGGCTGGGCGCATCGTCCTGCGGGACGGTGGTCGCGGCCTGGGAACCGGCCCGGCGGGCTCGAAGGGCGGCCAGTCGTTCTTCGGTGGACTGCTCGGTCACGTCAGCGCTCCTTCTTCACTTCCAGCTCGCCGTCCTCCCGCCTGACCACGAACTTGGCTTCGCCTTCACCACCCGACGTGCGTCGGAACTTGATCTCCACCTCGGATGGCGAGTTCTTCTCGACCTGGTACCCCCAGCCCGGTTCGGGGGTGACCGACCAGAACTCCAACCGCTGGTTGTCGTGGTAGGCGATGACGATCTGGGCCACGCCGTCGAACGAGTAGGTGAGGTACTCGGTGTCGGTGGTCGGGACGGTCGTGGTCGCCGGTGGCGGGTTGGTCGGCGGGGGCACGGTCGCTGGTGGTGCCGTCGGTCCGGTCGGGGCGACGGTGTTCGCCGGTTCCGCAACGGGGGCCGGCGCGAGGGTGGGCGCCGGCGATGGTTGCGGGGCGGCGGCCTGAGGGGTGGGGGAGGGTACGGCCACCGCCGGCGGCGCCGGTTGTGGTGCGGCCGCGATTGCTGGTGCCGTGGCCGTCCCGGCCGGGGCTGCCGGGGCCTCCATCACGGAGGGGGTGCTGGCAGGTACCGGAATGTCGACCTCGACCTGCACGACCTCGGATGCGGCGGCGGCGACGGGTTCGCCGGTGGACGTCGACTGACCAACGGCTTCATCGGGCCCGATCGCCATGACCGTCAGGTTGAGCATGATCGCCGAGGCGACGACGACGGCGAGGATCAGGGTCGACCGCAGAGAGCGGGAAGTGGACACGCGGGGACCTCCTTTGGGGTCTTCACGGCGCCGGAGGTCCGGAAGGTTTGGCTCCCATCGCGCTGCCGATCGGTGAACCGGTGGCGGTGGCGGCAGCAGGCGTCATCCGTCAGCTGATCGCGGGGGCGGCTCATTCGTCGTCCACATCGATCGAGAGCTGCCCGTCGCGGACCTCGGCCTTGATCTCGCAGTGCCCGGTCGGTCCCTCGAGGGAGACCTCCACCTCCTCCGGCCCGTCGTTCTTCACGTCGACGGCCATTCCGGGATCGGCCTGCACGCTCAAGAGCGTGACGGTGTCGGCCTCGACCTGGACCACGATCGAGCCGCAGGAGCTGTCGATGGTGACGGGAGCCGGCGGCGTGGTGGCGGTGGGGCCGGGTGACACGGTGGTGATAACGGCTGACTGCGTGGGCGTCGGGGGGCCGGTGTTCGGCCGGTCGACGGTTGAGGTGGGCGAACCGGCTGGCGGTGGGGGCGTCGGTCGGGGGACGGGCGGCGTCGTGGTGGTCAGCTCGGAATCGGGGAGCGGCGTGCCCCCCGGCGTCGTCGGGCTGGCCGCCGGTTGATCCGTGGTGGCCGACTCATGGGGTCCGATGGTCGTGGTCACGGTCGTCGATGGATCGGCGAGGATCTCGACGGCGGGCGGGGTGGCCACGGCGGGGGGGTCAACGGGTGGTCCATCACCTCTCGAGGTCATGGCGCCGGCCCCCGATGCGAACACGAGCGCGATGGCGGCGGCCGACGCACCGGTGCGGACCTGTCGTCGCCGTCGGGCCCTGGTCATCACCGGCTTCACTGCGGTGAGGACGGCGCCCGCATCGTGGGGTCTCGTGAAGACCTGGCGGAAGTGCTCACGGAGCTCGTCATCGTGGTCAGCCATGGCTGACCTCCTCGCGGTCGAGCAGTGAGTGCAGCGCGGCGCGGGCCCGGTTGAGGTGGAACTTCACCGCGCCCTCCGACAGGGACATGCTGGCGGCGATCTCGCCCACGGAGAGATCCTCGACGTAGAAGAGCGCGGCGATCGTCCGTTGGCGCGGGCTGAGCTGCTCCAGGAGGGCCTGTAGCCGCAGGTCCGAGGTGGCCTGTTCGATCGGGCGGTGATCCGTGCTGACCGGCGCCACCGTGTCCTCCCGCCGGCGTCGGCGGGTGTCGGCGCGATGCATGTCGTGGCCGACGTTGATGGCCACGCGACGAACCCAGATCACCGGGCGGTGGTAGCGACGGATGCGGGTCCAGCGGGCATAGGCCCGGATGAACGCCTCCTGTACGCAGTCCCGAGCCCGCTCGCTGTCGCCGGTGATGGCGGTCAGCGACCGGACCAGGTCATCGAAATGGGCGAGGAAGAAGTCGTCGAACTCCTGCTCGGCCGTCATGGCGTCGACAGCCGGCCGCGTCCAGGCCGATGCCGGTACCGCCCGGGCGAGGTAGATCGCTGCCACGTCTCCCCCACGTCACCGCCGCACCATGGGGTTTGCCCGTCCATCCCGTCCTCATCGGCCTCCGGCTCCCCCCGGTGAAGCGGCTGTGACCGAAATTGCGTGGGTTGGTGCAAACAGTCGCGACGAACCCAGGCCAGATGGGCAGCTTCAGGCGTCGGCCCGGGCGGCGTGGGCGGCGAAGATCACCCCAGCGGCCCGGATGTCACCCTCGCCCAGCATGCGGTTCATCACGTAGGCCACCGTCAGGTCGTTCTCCACGTCGATCACACACATCGATCCACCCCAACCGGCCCACCAGAGCGTGCGATCGTTCACTCCCAGCGGGGTGCCCTCACCGTTGAGTCCGTAGCCGATGCCCAACCGGAAGCGCTGCCCGGTCATGCGGTCGACTCCGTCGGCCTGCACGTCGAAGCACCGTTCGATGGTGGCCGGAGAGAGCAGTCGGCGATCGCCCAGGTGGCCGTCGTTGGCCAGGGGGGCCATGGCCGAAGCGACGGCGCGGGCGTTGCCGTGCCCGTTGGATGCCGGCATCTCGGCCCGCCTCCAGGCGCTGGTGTTCACCAGACCGGCGCTGCGCCTACTGGTGGGCGACTCGAGACTGCGCAGTGCGGTATCGGCCGGTGTGGTGGCTTGGGCCGACAGGACGGCCACGTCGGCCACCCGCTCGAAGTGACGATCGTCCAAGCCGATGTGGAAGTCGATCTCGGAGGGTTGAGCCACCTCCTCTCGGAAGAACGTCCCCACCGTGCGCCCGTCGACCCGACGAACCAGCTCGCCCAGCAGCCACCCCTGGGTCTCGGCGTGGTAGCCGGAGCCGTCACCCGGTGTCCATCGGGGGGCTTGGCCGGCCAACCGGGCGCAGCACGCCTGCCAGTCGAACACCTCGATGTCGTCCACGAACGAATCGAAGACCGGCAGCCCGGCCGTGTGACCGAGTACGTGACGGATCAGGACGGTCTCCTTGCCGTTGGCTGCGAATTCGGGCCAGTACTCGGCGACGGGTGCATCGATCGAGAGCGCGTCGCGGTCGTGGAGCATCAGCACACACAGCGCGGTCATCATCTTGGTGGTGGACCACACGTTGACGATGGTGTCGCGCTCCCAGGGGACGCGACCAGCGACGTCACGATGACCACCCCAGAGGTCGACCACCAGCTCACCGCCGACCGTCACCGCGCAGCTGGCGCCGATGTCACCATGGTCGAAGTTGGCGGCGAAGGCCTGGCGCACCGATGCATACGCGGGCGCGCAGGTTCCGTGGATGGGTGGCTCACTGCTCATGGCGCCACGGTAGGCCGGCCCGGCCCGCCGACGCAGATGCCAGGCGCGACGTGAGGCGCAGCGCAGACGGGTTGTCGAGCGCACGACCCGATGAACTCGGGTACGGCGGTGCCCATCGATGCCCGGGCGGATGATCCCGCCGCACCGGTGGGACGGGTCATTCCAGGGTGTCGGCCATCCGGGCCAGGTACGCGATGCGTTCTGTGGTGCCGAGGGGTACCGGTAGCTCGAGGACCTCGAACAGCTGCCGCCAGCGGTGGGCCCAGTCGTGACGACGCAGGGCCAGCTCGAGGTTGCGCCGGCGGATCTCGTTCGCATCGCTGTCGAGCAGCTTCTCGATGGCGGCCACCCCCTGGTGGGGGTCCTCGGGCAGCGGTTCGACGACGACCTCGCCCACGGCGAGGCGTTGAAGGTCTTCGTCGGGGGGCATCCCGATCATGGTGGTACCGCTGGCCAGCCCCTCCCAGAGTCGCTGCGGGATGATCCGGCGACCCTCGGCGACCTGATGGAGATCGTGCTTGGGGTAGCTGCAGATGGACACCGCGCTGCGTTGGTATCGCTGGCCGAGGTCGCGCCGGTGCGCCAGCGGGTCGATCATGGCGGCAACCGTGAAGGTGTCGTACAGGTAGAAGTGGTTGGTGCGCCGAGCCCAATCCAGCAACGCGTCGTGCAGCTCGGGTATCCGGCGCCCGATGTTCATGACGTCGATGGGCCGCTCGGCGCACAATGACTGCGGACAGAAGGCGGGTACGTCGGCGGCCATCGGCAGGTAGTGGACGGGGCGCCCCAGCGCTTCGGCCAACACGCGCACGGCGGGATGGATGCTGACGAAGATGTCGTCGACGAGATGCCACGGTTCGTGGCGCAGACGTTGATCGGCGGCCTCGCTCGGCCAGAACTCCGGGTACCAGACGACGACACGGTCGGCCACGTGGTGCAGCCCGCCGAGCTCTTCGAGCAGGGGGAGCTCCCACGGTGTGAAGGGCAGGATCACGGCCACGTCGTAACGACCGTCGATGCCGATCCGGCGACGGCTCGGGGGAAGGCTGAGACCGGGCTTGACTCGTTGGCGAAGCTGACGGCCCAGGAGACGCCGGATCCGGATCGATTGACGATCGATGTTGTGCTCCAGCATCAAGAAGTGGGCCTCGGCCGTGGCCGCCAGCGTCGCTTCGGCCTCGTACCAGGATCCGTAGGCGAGCTGACGACCGAGGCCTCGCGGCACGTTGCGCTGGCTGACGATCAGGACGTTCATGCAACGTCGCTCTGCACGCTCGTGACGCTAGCGACCCACGACGGCCACGCGGGGGTTCTGGCCCACCACCGCCGGGACTGTCACCCAACCGCAACGGGTCCTGTCGGAACCGACGTGAGGCCTGCGTCGTGGCTCACGGATGAGCGCCTGGAGGTGACCCAGCCGACGACCCGGCCGGCAGATCTCGGCCGGCTCCCGATCGGAAGTGCGGGATGACGTGCTCACCGATGTTGGTGATGGTCTCGAGCTGAGCCCGTTGGGGGATGGTGCCCATCTGGGTGAGGAACAGGATCTCGTCGGCCCCGGCCTCGATGAGGCGGGCCACGTACCCGATGCAGTCGCTGACCGTCCCGTACGCATGGTTGGGATTGAGGAGCGCCATCCGAGGATCGGCGAAGTCGATCGACACCGTCTCGGACCCGACCGATGCCTCGATGATGGTCGTGCCGTCGCCGGCGGCGGTGAGCAGATCGGCGGACCAGGTATCCGGTGCGGGCAGGGCGGTGGCACCGTCGCTGGCCCAGTGCCCGATCGACTCCAGGAAGAACCGTTGGCCACGGAGTCCGAGTCGTCGAGCCTCGCTGCCATCGGCCAGTACGACGGCTGGACACAACGCGGCCAGATGCTCGGTGGGGCGGGT
>JAOUEE010000244.1 GCA_029858875.1 Acidimicrobiia bacterium | reverse complement strand
GCTCTGCTCCTCCAGCGCTCACGCTACGGAGTGCAGTCACAGCACCGCAACCCGTGGCTGCTCTAGAGAGACCCGATTCGCTGGCATGCTGGGGCCATGCCTGAGATTCGTGGTGTTCTCAACGGGGCCGTCGGAACCATCATCATCAGCAACCCCGATCGACGTAACGCCATGTCGCTCGACATGTATGCCGCGGTGCCGGGGGCCGTCGCCGATCTGGCGGCGAGCCCCCAACTGCGGTGCCTCCTCCTGCGAGGCGAGGGCGAAGAAGCGTTTTGCGCGGGATCCAACATCGACGAATTCGCCGAGAACCGCACGGGTGATTCCGCCCGCACCTACGCCAACGTCGAGCACGAGGCGTTCGCCGCGCTCGCCGGGCTGTCGATGCCCACGATCGCCGCCATCCACGGTGCTTGCATGGGCGGCGGCATCGCGCTCGCGGCCTCGTGCGATATCCGCATCTGCGCGGACGATGCCCGCTTCGCCGCCCCACCCGGCAAGCTCGGCGTCGGTTATCCGGCCGAAGGCGTGGAGACGCTGGTCCGGCTGATCGGCCTGCCGGCAACCAAGATGATGCTGCTCACGGCCAAGGTCATCGACACCGAAGAAGCGCTACGAACCGGCCTGGTCAACGAATGCGTGCCCAAGGCCGATCTCGAGGCTCGCATCGAGGAACTGGTCACGCAGGTCACCCGACTGGCCCCGCTCACGTTGGCCGCCGCCAAGTTGGCGGCCGACGGGCGTGCCGGTGCCTCTGCGGCGGTTGCGGCCTGCTTCGCCAGCGAGGACTACCGCGAGGGCATCGCCGCGTTCCAAGAGAAGCGCCATCCGCGATTCAAGGGTCGCTGACCGGACCGCCGGTCGGTTTCAGGTCTCACCGCCGATGTCCGTTCCCCTTCCGATCGACGAGGTGCTCGACGACATTCGCCGCGCCCTCCAGCGTCAGCCGGGCGTCGTTGTGCAGGCGCCCCCAGGGTCAGGCAAGACCACGCGGGTCCCCGGCGCCTTGCTCGACGAGCCATGGATGGCCGGGCAACGGATCCTCCTGCTGGAACCACGCCGCATCGCGGCACGGGCCGCCGCCCAGTTCATGGCCGCCGCGCGGGGCGAGCGGGTGGGCGACACCGTCGGCTTCCGCACCAAGGACGACACCCGAGTCAGCGCCCAGACCCGCATCGAGGTCGTCACCGAAGGCGTCCTCACGAGGATGATCCAGTCCGACCCGGCCCTCGAGGGCACCGGGCTGGTCATCTTCGACGAATTCCACGAACGCAGCCTCCCGGCCGACATCGGCCTGGCGTTCTGCCTCGAAACCCAGTCGGTCCTCCGGCCCGACCTTCGCCTCATGGTGATGTCGGCCACCCTCGACCCCGCAGTCGTCTCCACGCTGCTCGGCGCCGTGCCCGTCATCAGCGCCGAGGGTCGCCAGTACCCGGTGGACACCCACTACCGGCCCCGCACACCGGTCACCGACATCGAGCTCGACATGACCGATGTCATCGTCGAAGCCGTCGGCTCCACCACTGGCGACATCCTGGCCTTCCTTCCCGGAACCGGCTGGATCCGGCGGACCGAGCGCCTGGTCCACGAGCGCCTCGGCGCAGGAGCCGTTGTCACACCCCTGTACGGCCTTCTCGACCCGTCGGCCCAAGACATGGCGCTGCAACCCGACCCCCAGGGTCGCCGCAAGATCGTGCTGGCAACAGCCATCGCCGAGACCAGTGTGACGATCGACGGCGTCAGCGTGGTCATCGACAGCGGCCTCAGTCGCGTTCCTCGCTTCGACCCGGCCAGCGGAATGACCCGGCTCGAAACGACCCGCGTGTCGCGAGCCACCGCAGAGCAACGGCGGGGACGAGCGGGTCGTCAGTCGCCTGGGGTCTGCTACCGACTGTGGGCCGAGCACGATCACCAGCACCTCCGACCCTTCGACGAGCCCGAGATCCGGTCGGCCGATCTCACCGGACTCCGGCTCGAACTGGCCGGATGGGGCGCTGCCGAGGCCCACGAGCTCAGCTGGCTCGATGCACCACCAGCGGCCGCCCTGGCCGAGGCCACCAGCCTGCTCACCCTCCTCGGCGCCCTCTCGCCCGATGGCCGAATCACCGATCATGGACGCGCCATGGCCGACTTCGGCACCGAACCACGGCTTGCTCACCTCATGATCGCCGGGCAGGCCCAGGGGCACGCAGGCCTGGCTTGTGACCTGGCTGCCCTCCTCTCGGGCCGCGACCCCCTGGCCGGTGACGACCTGGCCGAGCCCGACATCCGGAGCCGGCTCGATCTGCTGCACGGGCGAACCGACCGGCGCAGTCGTTGGGGCGCACTCCAGGAAGCCCGACGGACCAGCCGCCGATGGCGAGCCCAGCTCGATGCGTCCGATGACAGTCGTGACCTGGACGCGACGGGGGTGCTCGTCTCACTGGCGTACCCAGAACGCATCGCAGTGGCGCGTGGACCGAAAGGTTCGTTCCAGCTGGCCAACGGCAAAGGCGCCCAACTGGCGTCGACCGATCCCCTGGCTCGCCACCCTCACCTCGCCATCGCCGAAGTGACCACTGGACGCGATGCGCGCATACGCCTGGCGGCCCCCATCACCTTCGACGAGATCACCGAGCTGCATGGCGCTCGCCTCGAGGCGGTCGATGTCGTCCAGTGGGACCGACGCAAGCGGGACGTCTCGGCGGAACAACACACCCGACTGGGAAGCGCCGTCATCAAGCGAAGCCCCCTCGACGATCCCGATCAGCACGCCGTCGCCCTCGCCCTGCTCGACGGTGTGCGACGCGAAGGCCTCGGGCTACTACCGTGGACCGACGATGTCCGGCGGTGGCAGGCCCGTGTGGCCTTCCTCGCCCGGCATGTCGAGGGCTGGCCAGACCTGGCCGACGAGCACCTCGCCATGTCGCTCGACGACTGGCTCCTGCCCCACCTCCAGGGTCTCCGTCGGCGACGAGATCTCAGCCAGCTCGACCTGCGCGACGTGCTGGCCAGCCAGCTCAGCTGGAAGCAGAACCGCGACCTGGATCGGCTCGCCCCGACACACCTCCAGGTGCCGAGCGGCAGCCGGATCCCGGTGGACTACCAGACCGAGGATGCCCCGGTGCTGGCCGTCCGCCTCCAAGAGCTCTTCGGAAGTCGAGAGACCCCCACGGTGGCCGGCGTGCCGGTTGTTCTCCACCTGCTGTCCCCCGCCCATCGCCCCATGCAGGTGACGACCGATCTGGCCAGCTTCTGGGCCAACACCTATCCCGAGGTGAGGGGCGAGTTGGCCGGGCGGTACCCGAAACACCACTGGCCCGACGATCCCGTTTCGGCCGCACCCACCAACCGAACCAAGCGGGCCCGCCGATAGGCACTGCGCCGTTGACCCCGGCTCGAGCAACGACCAGCTAACCTCCGCCCACGTCTGCGTTCGAAGGGAAGACCGGTGTGCGACTGATCCGCCTCTGCGCCGCCCTGTTGGTGCTGGCCATCAGCTGCAGCGCCGAGGGTGGCGACCCGATCTCGGTCAGCCAGCGCGGCCCAGGCGACCTGTTCGCCATCATCGACAACTGCCCTTCCGTGCAGGCCGTCACGATCCTCGCGGGCGGCGAGATCCTGTGGTCCATCGAGCGCTCGTCTGCCGCTCCCGAGAACGCCACCATCGACATCCCGCTCGGTCGCACTCCAGAGGGCTGGAACGAGGTCACCCCGCTCATCGGTGGCTTCGAGCCCGGCGCGCGCTACCGCCTCGAAGTCGGGCCTGACGAGGCGAGCCTCGAGTTCCGTCTCGGCGACCTCAACCCCGGTCAGGCCTACGATGGGCAGTCGTCCTCCCCCATCGGCCCCCGATCCGAGCTGGTCACCTGCGAGGACGTCGACGGCGGCGGGATAGACAGCTTCAGCGAGTTCCTGTTCACTGCCGCTCTCCTACTCGTCCTCGCCTTCGGCATCGTCGGCATCGTTTCGTGGCTGGTCCTCAAGGGGCTCCGTCGGCTGGTCGACCGCCAGGCCGGTGACCGGCTGGCCCGAGAGCCCACCGACGACCAGTGGACCGACTCCGACTGACCCGGCCCCGCCCCCCGAATTGCGACGTACCGGCCACGACCCATGGGCCAGGATGGGGCGGTGAGCAGCCGAGCAGTCCGTTTCATCGATCCCGGAGAAGCCCGCGAGTGGCTGATCGCCGAACAGCGGTCATTCGGCATCGAACCCGACGACCAGCGCCTCGGCGAGCTGGCCCCCACCACCGAGATCCTGCGTTCGTGCGCCGCCTTCGATGGAACGGCCATCGTGGCCACCGGCGGTGCCTTCACCACCACCATGCGCCTCCCCGGCGGGGCCTCCGTGCCGGTGGCGGCCATCACCGCGATCGGTACCCGACCCACGCACATCCGGCGCGGGCTCTTCGGTGAGGTGATGGACCAGCTCCACACGCAGTCGGCCGAGCTCGACGAGGCGGCCACCGTCCTGTTGGCCAGCGAAGCGCTGCTCTACCCCCGATTCGGCTACGGCGTGGCCACCACGGGAGCATGGGTGCAGATCGACCGCCGACGTGCCGAATTCCGCCCGCAGATCAGCGTCTCGGACCGGCTCGAGATGTTCGTCGACATCGCCGCCTCCGACCAGCTGGTCGCCGACCTCTGGCAGCGGGCCGGCGAGCACCGCCCCGGCTGGCTGTCACGACCACCACAGCTACGGGCGTTCATCCTGGCCGACCACGAAGTGGAGCGAGGCGGTGCCATGGGCTTCACACTCATCGTGCATCACGACACCGACGGCTCCCCCGACGGATACTGCCTCTACCGACGCACGCTCAAGTGGGAACAGGGCCAGAGCGCCGGGTCCCTGTTCGTCCACGAGCTCGTCACATCCAGCCCGCAAGCCCACTTGGCGCTCTGGCACCACTGCCTCAACATCGATCTGGTCGAGACTGTCGCGGCCATGCCGGTGCCCGTGGACGATCCGCTGCCCGAGGCCCTCGCCGACCGTCGGCAATACCGCACCATCGGCCTGCACGACCAGGTCTGGCTTCGCCCCCACGATGCGGCCAACCTGCTCGCCACTCGCCACTACGCCGTCGCCGATGTCATCACGATCGACGTGGCGGATGTGGGTCGGTTTCGCATCGACGGCGGCTCCGCTGGCGCGGCCGTCACCACCACGACCGCTGAGCCCGACATCAGCTGCGGGCGCGCCGAGCTCGGGTCCCTGGTGGTCGGGAACTCCCTGCGACCCCTCGTGGCCACCGGTCGAGCACACCTCGGCGACCCGGCCTCGCTCGACCGCGTCGACCGGTTCTTCCGCTGGCCGGTGGCGCCCTACAGCCTCCTCGACTTCTGAGCGTGATGGGCGCGGCCTGCCGCTCGAGCGCCGGCGGGTTGTAGGGTTCGAATGCACATCCGGGGAGCTCGGGCCATGGCCGGGCTGAGAGGACGAATCGGTTCGTCGACCCGCACACCTGATCTGGGTAATGCCAGCGGAGGGAGTCCTCATGACCCGAGTACCTGCTCATCGTGGCGTGGCGCTGCTGCTCGCGGCCGCCGTGCTGGCCGTGGGGTGCGCCAGCACCGACCCGTCCTCGGCCGACCGTCCTACCGGCCAGGGCGGCTGCTTCACCGACCCCGGCCTCGAACCGGTAGCGAGCGACGGCGCAGCCGGCACTGGCACCATCACCTTGCTGGCCCACGACAGCTTCGCTGTTTCGGAGGGCACGTTCGACGCGTTTCGGGCCGCCACCGGCCTCGAAGTCGAAGTCGTGCTCGGGGGCGACGGCGGGACACTCGTCAACACGGCGGTACTGGCCGCCGACAACCCAGTGGCCGACGTCCTGTACGGAATCGACAATACGTTCTTGTGCGTTGGACTCCAGAACGATCTGTTCTCGCCCTACACCGCCGTCGGGCTCGAGACCGTTCCCGATCAGCTCCAGCTCGACGCCCACCACCGAGTCACCCCCATCGACTACGGCGATGTCTGCGCCAACTACTGGATCGCGGCGTATGAGCAGAGCACACCGCCCCAGAGCCTCGACGATCTCA
>JAOUEE010000243.1 GCA_029858875.1 Acidimicrobiia bacterium | reverse complement strand
ATCGCCGCGAGCGGTGATCCCTTCGCCCGGGCGATGACCATTCGTATAGCTTCGGGAATCGGCAAGGCGGAGGGGGCACCATGAAGTGGACGGCCGAGGTGCTCGATGAGCTGAAGACCAAGGCGGACCCCGAGGCCGACCGCATCGCCGAGGCCTACCAGGATCGCTATCCCGACTTCGACCTGCGAGGGCTGATCCGGCAGGTGCGCGCCGACATGTACGACCCGGCCAGTGCGCCCGAGGTGGCGGCCCGGCTGCCCCGACCGGTGCTGGGGCCGGCGCTTCGCCGCGCCGACAAGCTGGCGTTGGGCCAGCAGGTGTTCGCTCGCTACGGGCTGGAGATCGCTGCCGGTCTGTACTTCGGGTCCTTCCCGGCCGGCTACGCCATGGAGCCCTTCGCCGAGGCCCTGGCCCGAACATCGGACCTGGCCACCGGCAGTCTCAACCGCCGCGTGGCCGAGACCGGTCAGATGATGATCGACGTCATGGGCGTGGAGGAACCCGACACCCTCCAGCCCGGAACCCGGGGCTACGCATCGTGTCAGGGCGTGCGCCTGATGCACGCCCTGGTCCGGGCACTCATCCTGGACCAGGACGAACGGGCTCGGGCGGGCGACCCCGACGCCACCGAGTGGGACTTCGACCGGCTGGGCATGCCGCTCAGCCAGGAGGCCATGCTGGCCACCATCCTCGGCTTCACCTACGTGGGTTGGCTGGCCCTCGATCGGTTCGGCATCACGTTGGACAAGGCCGAACGCGACGCCCACGCCTACGCTTGGAGCGTGGTGGCCGGATTGCTCGGCGTCGAGGAACAGTACCTGCCACTCGACTCCGACGACATGGAACAGCTGGCCCCCCTGCTGTGGGATCGCCATGTGCGCCGGTGCGACAGCGGCGTCCGTCTCTACGAGTCGCTCATGGAGGAGATCGAGGAGTTCACGCCCCTCGGCCTGCGTCGGGTACCGGCGAGCATGATCCGGTGGCTCTTTCGTGGCACCGAAGGCACCATCGACCTCACCAGGGTGCCCACGGCCCTCGACGTGGCCGAGCCGTCCATGCTCGCCTACCGGATGTTCGACTCCCAGCGGCTGATGAACCGAGCGCTCGATCCCGTGCGCGACACCCGGGCCGGACGATGGTTCTTCCGACGCCTGAGCCGGGCCATCATCACCGGCTACGTGGATCGGTACGTGGAGAACCAACCGGCCTTCTACCTTCCCGACACGGTGGCCAAGGACTGGCGCATCCGAACCGGGAACACCACGGCACGCGTCCGTCAGGTGCGGTCCCGTGGTCGCCAAGTCGTTCGATCCCGGCAGCGCTCGGCATGAGCACCGACCAGCGGAAGCTGCTGTCCATCGACGGCGACGGCACCCGCATCTACCTGTCGGTGCGCATCCTCCGCCGCCTCGAGACCGTGCTGCGCGAGCACACCGGTGATCCAGGTCTCACCCTGGGGCAGTGGTTCGACTACGTGGCCGGCACCAACTCGGGCGGGCTGGTGGCCGCCCTCATCGCCACCGGGCACCCCATGAGCGAGGTCGAGCAGCGGCTGAAGGCGTCGGCGTCGGTCATCTTCCACCGTCGACGCATGCTCGGCTGGCTGCTCGCCAATGGTCCGGTGGCGCTGGTCCGCAGCACCCGACCGGGCACCACCCGGCGGGCCGACGACCTCGAGAAGCTGCTGCGTGGCTGGTTTGCCACCGACGACGGTCAACTGGCCCTGGGCGACGTGGCGGCCATCAGCTCCTGTCATCTCCTGCTGGGGCTCTACAACCTGACCACGGACTCACCATGGCCGGTGTCGACCAACCCCGACGCCATGTTCAACCGGGACCCTGTCGGCTCCAACCTGGCCTTGCCCCTCTGGGGACTGGTGCGGGCCACCCTCGCCGGACCTCGACGCTACGAGCCGGTCCGGCTGCCGGTGGTGGCCCGGGAACCCACGGCCTTCGATTTCGTGGATGGGGCCGCCGGTGGCACCACGAACCTGTCGATGCAGTTGTTGCTGATGTCGACGCTGGAGAGCTACCGCCTCGAGTGGCCCACCGGTGCCGACCGGCTGCTCCTGGTATCGGTGGGATCGGGGGTGGCCGAGCATCTGCCGGGCATCGACCGTGGGCGCCGGCGTCGACCGGTTCCCGCCCGCATGTCGGCCCAGGAGCTGGTCACGTCGGTGCTCCGTCAGGCCAGCGTCCGTGAGGACCTGTTGTGTCGGATCCTCGGCCAGGTCCGGTGGGCGGCACCCGACGTCGACCTCGAGGTGGCCGACGCCCACGCCGAAACGGTGATCGGCGGCGGTGCCCTGTTCTCGTACGTCCGCTACAACGACCTGCTCACCGACAAGGCTTTGCGCCGCCTCGATGTCGGCTATGCCTACGCGGCCGACGTCGGCCGTCGCGACCGCCTACCGAGGACCGGTGACCTGGCCGACGTCGGTGACAGCATCGCCGCGCAGGTCGATGTCGAACACCTCCGCGGATTCTGACGATCGGGCGGCGAATGGTGGTTGGCGCAGCGCCGTGGACTGCTGACGCATCCGCATCACATGGGCGATGAACGGCATCCGCTCGTGGTAGTTCACCCAGTTGTCGACCCGGACCTGTCTGCTCGGCTGCGGACCCAGCTCCATCCAGTTGTCGGGATGGCGCAGGAACTCGTCGAACTCGGGTAGGTCCAGTCGCTGGAGGTCGGGCGGGTAGAAGGTGCCCGACGGGTCGGGGGCCAGAGCGGTCCCCACGTCGAGGTCGTCGATGGGTGTACTCACCCGAACGGCGAGGTCGGTGGTGGTGTTGCCCAGCACGGCACCGATGGTGTGACCCACCCGATGGGAGGTTCGCGGTGCGACCCGGCTGATCATCCGGCCCACCGCACCCACCGCACCGCTGCGGCCGACGAACGCCGCGGGCATCTCGAGGATGACATCGGTGACCTCCTCGAGCGGTCCCTGCACCCGCTGCTGCTCGTAGTGGGCCCCCCGCAGGTTGGCGTAGTACACGAGCTGGGCCCGTTGGTGCGGGTCGTCGGTGCGCAGCGCCCGCACGTAGTAGTCGCAAAGCAGGGTCAGCTCGTAGCCGGCGCCGCCCTCGTACGTCGTGTGGCCCAGCCGCTGGTAGAGCTCGCCCAGACGTGCCTCCACCCGATCGGGGTCGCCATCCTCCTCCCGCCACAGATCCACGAAGCCGGCGAAGGTGGGGGCGAGCTCGGTGAACACCCGGTGATTGCCCCGGCCCAGCGCCTCGGCCAGGTGGGGTTGGAGCGCGTCGAGCACCTTGGCCAGCACCGCATCGGGAAGGCGTCGAGCCACCGGAGCCAGCCGGCGGGCCCAGCGGGCCAGGTCGGGCGGCAGAGCCAGGTTGTCGACGAAGTCGGGGTCGTCGAGCAGGGCCCGGATGTGGTCGGGCGGCAGGCCCTGCATGGCTTCGCCCACCTGGCGTGACGCCCACACACCGTAGGCGCACCAGGAGAGGTCATCGGTGCCGAAGATCTGAGCCACGGCCAGCTCCAGGTCGTGGTAGAGCTGGGTGATCCTCACGTTCCGCGCGACCGGATCGGCCATGGCGGCGACGGCATCGACCTCCGCCAGCAGACCACCACTGCTCGCCGGAGCCTTTGGCGTCCCCACGTTCCCACCCCATGTGACTGTTGTCGTTGCGGCCAGAGTACCGCTGACAACGGGGTCGATGCCTGGGGCGGAGCCAGCGGCGTGGCTTGCCGCGGCCGCGGATGCCGTTCTGTATGGTCTCGGCCGTGGCTCATGAACCGACTGCACCCCGTGTTGCAGCGATTCTCGTCGTCGATCAGGTGGCATCGACGCACTTCCTCGTCACGCACGGTGACTCCGTGGCCGGTCAGGTCAACGCCGAGCACGGAGACGCCATGCACCGCATCGTGGACGCGTTGGGGGGCCGGGTCGAAGGGTCCACCGGTGACGGGTACTTCGCCAGCTTCCAGCTGGGTAGCGCCGCGCTCGACGCGGCGGTGGAGATCCAGCGGACGGCGCAGCGCCTGTCCGAGGGCTACCCCGAACCGGTGCACCTCCGTATCGGCCTGGCCATCGGCGAGGTCCATCACGACGGCATCGACCTGCGGGGCTGGCCACTGTTCCTGGCCACACGGCTGTGCGATCAGGCCGTTGACGGCACCATCCTGGCGTCGCGCACGCTGCTCGATGTGGTGGCCACCCGCTCCACCCACGCCCGGGGCGAGGCGCGCATCCTCGACCTGAAGGGCATCGGCCACCCGACCGAGGCGGTCGAGATCGAGTGGCAGTTGGCCGACGAAACCGATGACGTCGCCCTCGATCCGGAGCTGGCCGTTCTGGAGGAGCGGGCCTGGGTGGGGCGAGCCGACACCCTGGCCGCGCTGCTCGATGCGGTCACCTCGGCACAGCCGCCCCGGCTCGTCGCGGTGTCCGGTGAGGCCGGTGCCGGGAAATCCCGGCTGATCGCCCGGTTCGCAGCCGAGGCGGCCCGACAAGGGCATCGGGTCCTGTACGGAGCGGCCCCACGCGGTCGCCATTCCAGTTACGCCCCGATCATCTCCGCCCTCCGAGGCGCCCTCGAAGCGCTGCGACCCGATGTGCGCGGCAGCGTGCTGGTCGGTACGGCCGGGCGGGAGCTCTCGCGCCTGCTTCCCGACCTCGGCGGCCCGGGGCGGGCGGTCCTCCATCCCACCGATGGACCCGGTGCCCACCGACTGCTGATGGAAGGCATCGCCGAGGTGATCCAGCGTCTGGCCGACCATGGCGGTGGGCTGACCTTCGTCGTCGATGACATGCAGTGGGCCGACGACGCCACCCTGGCCACCCTGCGTCACCTCACGGGGCCTGCCGGTCCGCAACCCCTGACGGTGGTGGCGTCCATCCGGTCCGCCGACGTCGGCCTGCTCACCGAGCTCATGGCCGACGTGAGCCGACACAACCGGGTGGTGCGCCTCGACGTGGAGGGCCTCGACCCGGCCGAGATCGCCGACCTCATCAGCGAGACCCGACCCCAGCTCGACCACCAGCAGGTCGCACGGACGGCAGACCAGTTGGCCGCCCGCACGGGTGGCAACGCGCTGTTCGTCACCAGCATGGTCCAGCACTTCGACTGGCTCGACGAAGAAGTGGCCGGAGACAACGATCGCGAACTGCCGACCGAACTGTCGGTTGCCATCGCCGAGCGACTGTCCGGCGTCGATTCCGACGACACCGCTGCCCTCTCCACCGCCTCGGTGATCGGTCAGCGGTTCGCGCCCCGCCTGCTGGCCGACGCCATCGGCCGCCCCCCCGAGGCGATCGCCGGCATCGTCGGGCGAGCCCGCCAGTCCGGGTTGTTGCAGGACGTCGGCGGCGGGGACGTGGCCTTCATCCACGACCTGGTGCGCGTCGCGCTGATGCCACCGGACGACAGCTTCGAGCTGGCGGTGGTGCACCGGGCCATCGCCGAGCAGCTCGAGCAGCGGCCCGACCCCGACATCGGTGCCACCGCCGGCCACTTCCTCGGCGGTCTGGCCGCCGGTGTCGACCGCGACAAGGCGATCGACTGGACCACCAGAGCAGCCCGTCAGGCGGTGCGCCGTCTCTCGTACGGGGAGGCCATCGCCCACTACCGCGACGCCATCGCCCTGCTCGGACCGGGCGATCAACGGGGGCCGGCTCTGGCGCTGAACCTGGGGCGGGCCCAGCTCTACGGTGGCGATCCGGGCTATCGCCGGACGTTGCTGGATGCGGTCGACCGATGCCTCGAAGCCGGACTGGCCGATCTGGCCGCCGAGGCGGCCCTGGCCAACAACCGCGGGTTGTACAGCGCCGCCGGCGAGGTGGACCAGGACCGCATCGACGCCCTGCTCCGCGTGCTGGCCGTCGAGCACGAGCCCGCCGTCCGCAGCGAGCTCACCGCCACCTTGGCCGTCGAGTCGGTGTTCACCGGAGCGTCGCCCGACGATCTGGCCGCCTTGTCGTTGGAGGCGGTCGAGCTGGCTCGCGAGAGCGGCGATCGGGCGGCCCTCGTACGGGCGCTGACCCTGCGCCAGGATTCCAACTATCGCATCGACAACCTCGCCGAGCG
>JAOUEE010000242.1 GCA_029858875.1 Acidimicrobiia bacterium | reverse complement strand
TCTCGTCGTCGAGGTGGTCGCGGCACATCCCGGCCAAGGCTCCCTGGGCGATGGCCGACTGTCCCGACACCACGAGGTGGGTCTCGAACAGCTCGAAGATGAGGTCGTTGGAGCTCTGGAGTGCGACCCGCAACTCCTCGTCGCTGGCCGAGTCGGGATCCGGGAGCGTCGACAACCAGCTCTTCACCTTCGCCTGCTGGGCCCGTAGCTCCGGCAGGTCGTCGGTGCCGATGGTGCGCCAGGCGGCTCGCAGGCCGCGCAGAGAGGCCAAGAGGTTCTTGTCGCCCTTCTGGGCGACGTGTGGGGGCAGATCGGCGCCGCCCAGCATGGCCCGGTCGACGTCGTCCAGCCCGGCACCGGGCATGCGGATGGCGCCGACCCGGCTGAGCGAGAGATTGAGGTAGGCGTAACCGGCGAACACTCCACTGCTGACGGCCGCGTCCTCGGCGAAGTCCTCGGCACCCAGGATTCCCGACTGGCGTGACGCCGATTCGAACACCGCACCGCCGTCGGCCGCCGTGAGCGACCAGCTGAGCGGGTAGTAGGGCTCGGGATACACCTCTCCGGCGTTGCCGCGGGTGTAGATCGGGAATCGCCGACTGGGTCGATCGCTCATGTAGCGACGGCCGCCCCCGATGTCGACCAGTTCGTCTGCCCCCTCCATCACCCTCCCTCGGTGGCGGCCGTGCAGGACCCTAGTGGTCCCGGGCCGACGCTCGGAAGCCGACGGGTGAGGGCAGTCCCACCGCTCACTGCTCCCAATCGGCCGGGTCTCCGTCCAGCCACGGCTCGTCGAGCTCCCATGGCTGGATGTCCTCGGGTCTCTCCATCCGGGGGGCTCGCGGCTCGGCCAACCTCCACGCCACGACGATGCCGACGATCATCCCGAAGAGATGACCCTCCCAGGAGATGAAGTCCTGAGGGACCAGGCCGACGAGCAATCCGCTGTAGAAGCCCACGGCCAGCAGAGCCGGTGCCAACGCCTTGGGTCGGCGCTCGAACACCGCGGCGCCGAGGATGGCGCCGAGGTACCCGAAGACCAGGCCGCTGGCGCCGATGTGGGTGCCGTCGGCGGCCAGGGCCCAGGTCAGAGCGCCCCCGCCCACCAGGACCGCAACGGTGACGAGGCCCCAGTAGCGCATCCCACGGATCGCCACCAGACCGCCCAGAGCCAGCAGGGGCACCGAGTTCGAGGCCACGTGCCCGAAGTCGGCATGGAGCAACGGTGCCCATGCGACGCCCTCGAGGCCGTCCGTGCGTCGCGGGCGGATCCCGTGGCGCTGGAGTCGGTCGTCCAGGCCGAAGGCGTCGACGATCTCGACCGCCCAGATGACCACGATGGCGATGACCAGCAGCCCGACCGGTGTCCACAGGACGCGGCGAACCCAAGGGGTCGGGCGGGTGTTCGACGTCATGGACCCACCGTACGAGATGGGTGGAGCGGCGAATCGAGGGTCGGTCCGGTCAGTAGCCGGCCACCGGGTCGACGAGGCCGATCAGCTCGTCGCCCCGACACCAGCGGGCCACGTTGTCGCGCACGCGGTCGGCCAGCAGGGGAAGCCCCAGCTCCGGGGTGTTGGCCACGTGGGGCGTGATGATGCAGTGGGGAGCGGTCCAGAGCGGGTGACCGGCGGGCAGCGGTTCGGGATCGGTCACATCGAGGGCCGCGCCCGCGATGGTGCCCTCGTCGAGGGCGGTGAGCAGGTCGTCGACCACAACGTGGCCGCCCCGGCCGACGTTCACCAGCCAGGCGTTCGGGTCCATCGCCGCCAGGAACCGATGGTCGACGATGCCGGTCGTCTCGGCCGTGAGCGCGCAGGCGATGACCACGAGATGCGCTCCCCGAACCGCCTCGAAGCGGTCGGCCGGCGCGTACACCACGGCGTCGAGCAGCGGCTCGGGCCGGCGGCGGACCACCCGCACCGCCACATCGAACGGCGTCAGCAGCCGGATCAGTTCCGAGGCGATGCCTCCACCCCCGATGATGGCCACCGTGGCCCCCACGAGGTTGGTGCCGATCGGTGCGGCCCACTCGGTGGCCGGAATGTAGCGATGCAGGCCGCGCAGACCGGCCAGGGCCAGCGTCACGACGTGTTCGGCCACCGGTGTGGCGTACACCCCCTTGCCACACGTCCAGAGATGCTCGCGATCGAGGTGGTGGGCGAACGGCTCGATGCCCGCGTAGGGCAGCTGGATCCAGCGGATGCCGGTTCCCCGTGCGATGATCGCCGGGAAGTCGTCGACCGACGCGGGGTCGGCCCATATCAGCGCCTGTGCTTCGTCGACCCCGACCAGATCGCCACCCCCCTCGCTGACCGCCACGGCCAACGCCTCGAACATCCGTGGCCGACTGGCCGGGGCGACGGCGATCGGATGTGTGGTCATGAGCGGCCAATGTCTCAGAGGTGGCGGCCCCGCACAACCCGCGCTCACCGGCCGGTTGGTGCCCCCGCAGCCCGGCGATTCGTGCCATGGTTGCCGAATGGAGATCGCCAATTCCGTCTTGGACATGGTCGGCGACACCCCCATGGTCCGTCTGCGCCGGGTCACCGACGGCATCGCCTGCCCCGTCGTGGCCAAGGTCGAGCTCACCAACCCGGGGGGAAGCGTCAAGGATCGGCCGGCCATCCACATGATCGACCAGGCCGAGGCCAGCGGTCAGTTGCAGCCCGGGGGCACCATCGTCGAGCCGACCTCGGGCAACACTGGTGTCGGGCTGGCCATCGTGGCCGCGCAGCGCGGGTATCGGTGTGTATTCGTCATGACCGACAAGGTCAGCCCCGAGAAGGTGTCGCTGCTCGAGGCCTACGGTGCCGAGGTGGTGGTGTGTCCGGTTGCGGTCGAGCCGGCCGACCCCAACTCGTACTACTCCACCGCCGAGCGACTGGTGCACGAGATCCCCGGTGCGTACCGGCCCAACCAGTACGACAACCAGGCCAACCCCGAGTCGCACTACCTCACCACCGGCCCCGAGATCTGGCGCCAGAGCGACGGTCTGCTCACCCACTTCGTGGCCGGCGTGGGAACCGGCGGGACCATCACGGGCGTGGCCCGATACCTCAAGGAGCAGAACCCTGCCGTGCAGATCGTGGCCGCCGATCCCGAGGGGTCGGTGTACTCCGGCGGGTCGGGTCGGCCCTACCTGGTGGAGGGGATCGGTGAGGACTTCTGGCCCTCCACCTACTCGCTCGATCTGGTCGATCGCACCATCGCCGTGACCGACAGCGACAGCTTCCTGACCGCTCGACGGGTCACGCGCGAGGAGGGGCTGCTCATCGGCGGGTCGTGCGGGACCGCCGTTCACGCGGCCCTCGAAGTGGCCCGCGAGTCCGGGCCCGATGACCTGGTCGTCGTGCTCATACCCGACTCGGGACGGGGCTACCTGTCCAAGCTGTACGACGACGGCTGGATGGCCAGCTTCGGCTTCCTGGTCGACGACGGACCCACCGTCGGCGACGTGCTCGAAGCCAAACGCACCGATGTGCCCACGCTCATCTACGTCCAACCCCACAGCACGGTGCGCGACGCCATCACCACCATGCGCAGCCTGGGGGTCAGTCAGTTGCCCGTGGCCAAGGGAGAGATGCCCATCGCCGCCGCCGAGGTGATGGGCGCGGTCACCGAGCTGCGGCTCATGGAGCTCACCTTCGAGAACGATGCGGTGCTCGACAAGGCGGTGGAGGCGGTGATGGGTCCGGCCCTGCCCACCATCGGCGCCGGTCAGCGGGTGGAGCTGGCCGTCGAGCTCCTGGAGTCGGCGCAGGCCCTGCTGGTGCTCGACGGCGGCCGGCCCCGGTCGGTGGTGAGCCGAACCGATGTGCTCGGATTCCTCAGCCCCGACCAGGCGCCCGCCCCGGCCTGATGGCAGACGATCAGTTCCTCGACTCCCAGCGCTACGGCTTCGAGACCCGGGCCATCCGGGCCGGCCAACCCCACGATCCCACCACCGGGGCGGTGGTGACCCCGATCTCGATGGCCACCACCTTCGCCCAGGAGGGCGTCGGTCGACACCGGGGCTACGAGTACGGCCGCACCGGCAATCCCACCCGTCGGGCCTTGGAGGAGTGCCTCGCCTCCCTCGAGGGCGCCGACCACGGGCTGGCCTTCGCCAGCGGAATGAGCGCCACCGACACCATCCTGCGCCGGCTCCGACCCGGTGACCACCTCGTCCTGGGTGACGATGCCTATGGCGGCACGTTCCGCCTGATCAGCAAGGTCATCGCCCCCATGGGCATCGAGTGGACCGCGGTCGATCTCACCGATCTGGCGTCGCTCGAGGCGGCCGTGCGCCCGACCACCCGGATCGTGTGGATGGAGACACCCACCAACCCGCTGCTCACCGTGTTCGACATCGAGGCCATCAGCCGCATCGTCCGCCGGTCCGAAGCGCTGCTGGTCGTGGACAACACCTTCGCCACGCCCTACCTCCAACAGCCCCTGCGTCACGGCGCCCACGTGGTGGTCCACAGCACCACCAAGTACATCGGTGGCCACAGCGATGTGGTCGGCGGTTTCGTGGCGGTCGATGACGACGAGCTGGCCGCCGATCTGGCCTTCCTCCAGAACGGGGTGGGGGCCGTCCCGTCGCCGTTCGACTGCTACCTCACGTTGCGGGGCCTCAAGACCCTCGGGGTGCGCCTCGACCGCCAGTGCGCCAATGCCGAGGCGGTGGTCGAGCTCCTGTCCGCGCACCCGGCGGTGTCGGCCGTGCTCTACCCCGGCTTGGCCGGTCACCCCGGCCACGATGCCGCTCGCCGCCAGATGCGCGCGTTCGGAGCCATGGTGTCGTTCCGGGTGGCGGCGGGACGGGATGCAGCCATGCGGCTGGCTGCGGCCACCCAGGTGTTCACGCTGGCCGAGTCGCTCGGCGCGGTGGAGTCGCTCATCGAACACCCCGCAGCGATGACCCACCTGTCCGCGGCCGGCAGTGCACTCGAGGTGCCCGATGACCTCCTCCGGCTGTCGGTCGGCCTCGAGACGGTCGACGACCTCGTGCAGGACCTGTCCACCGCCTTCGAACAGCTATGAGGCCCCCGGACCCGGCCCCCAAGGTCGTGCGAGCCGTGCCGTCGCTCGCACGACACGACCGGTTCGGGGAACGGAGATGGAGCGGGGTCGGGCCCGGTGGCGCGGCCACCAACGGGCTCGGTGGCGGTAGCTTCGAAAGCGGATCCCACTGCCGATTGAAGGTGTATGAGCGACAACTGGTCCGACGCGCCGTCGAGTTCGCTGCCCCAGCCGCCCAGCCCTCCACCGCCCGAGCGGCGCCGCGGCCAGATCGTGGTCGGTGCGGCCGTGGCCGCCCTGTTGGCCATCGGCGTGGCCCTGATGGTCGGTCTGCTCAACGACGACCCGGGCCCGGTGCTGGTCGACGGTGAGGCCACCCCGCCACCCCCGGCCACCGACGAACCCGGTCCTTCCGACGGTGGCGCCGGTGACGAGACGCCCGCCGACACCACCACTCCCGAATCCGTGCCGGAGGAGGGCGCCGACAGTCCGGACGGATCGGACTCGGTTGAGGACACGGAGGCGGCGCTGGCCGCGGTCCTGCCCGAGCTGATCGCCTTCGTCGAGTCCGAACGTGGCCTCGAGTTCCAGGAAGATCCGGTGGTGCTCGTCCTCGACGATGATGCCTTCGTGGATCGGTTCAACGACCTGGTCGATCGGGAGCTGGCCGAGAGTCGGGCCGATCTCGAGGTGTTCACCGGCATCTATCACGCCCTCCAGATCCTCGAGGACGACGTCACCCTCGAAGAGGCCACCCTGGCCTTCGGCGAGGCCGGCGTCATCGGGTTCTACGACCCCGACACGGCCGATCTCGTCATCCGCGGCGGCGACATCACGCCGCTGGTACGCAACACCATCGTCCACGAGTTGGTGCACGCCCTCGACGATCAGTGGTTCGGCCTCGACCGGCCCGAGTACGACGACCGCGACGACGAGATCGGCTTCGGTTTCCAGGCGCTGGCGGAGGGCAACGCGAGGCACATCGACCACGCCTATCGCGACACCTTCACCGACTCGGAGCAGGCGACATACGACGCCGAGCAACTGG
>JAOUEE010000241.1 GCA_029858875.1 Acidimicrobiia bacterium | reverse complement strand
GGACGAGTTCGAGGCCGCCGTGGGCTCGTGCCCCGAGGTGATGAGCTGTCACCTCATGTCGGGGCAGTACGACTACCTGCTGCACGTGGCGGTGGCCGACGTGGCCGACTACGAGCGGGTCCACCGCTCGCATCTCGCCGTACTACCGGGGGTGGCCCAGCTGCGATCCAGCTTCGCCCTGCGCACCGTCCTCGACAAGACGGCCTACGAGCTGGCGGCACCGTGAGGGTGCCCGACTCGTGCCTCGACGAGCTGCGCACGGTCGGGTTCGCGGTGATGGAGGGCTTCGTGGGCGGTGACGAGCTGGCGGCGGCCCAGGTCGCGCTGTGGGGCAACTACCCGCGCCCCGATGAGTACTTCGCCGACCCCGACCGGCACCCCGGCCTGGGTGCCCACCCCTTCGCCGGGTTGCGCGAGGGCCCCTATGACCAGTGGGCGCTGAACCAGCTCACCTTCCATCCCGACCTGGTGGACGCGGCCGAGCGTTTCCTGGGCACCACCGACCTGGAGCTCTACAAGAGTGAGCTGTGGGGCAAGTATTCGGGGGCAGCCGACTACGAACAGCGGTTGCACCGCGACTTCGGGAACCACTCGCTGGTGGTCCCCCGCCGCGATGGGCGCTGGCCCCAGCTCACCACGTTCATCTTGTTGTCCGACGTCACCGACCGGGACGGTCCCACCGCACTGGTCCCGCTCGAACACGGCCGGCGGCTGCCCTACCGGGTCACGTGGCTCGACAAGGGTCAGCTGAGCGAGCACGAGGTTCGGGCCACCGCACCGGCCGGCTCGTTGCTGCTGTACCGCACCGATGTGTTGCACCGAGGCACCGACTTCGGCGGCCCCGGACGGTCACGATTCACCCTGTTGGCCGACTACCAGGTCCGGGGCAAGTCGTGGCAGGGCAAGATGGCCTGGCCCCAGCGGGCCATGCACCCGGGTTTCGTCGAGATGATGGTGCGAGCGTCGGTGCGCGAGCGCGATCTGTTCGGCTGGCCCCGCCCCGACGACGAGTACTGGAACGACCAGACCCGGACCGACGTGGCCCGCCGGTACCCGAGCATCGACCTGTCGCGGTACGGCACCGGTGAGGCGTCTCCGCCCGCCGGACCGGCCTCCCCCGACCTGGACCGCGACCGCCCTCGGATCGGGCCGGTGGGCGGCCTCACGATCAGGGCCACCCGATGGGGTCGGGGACGGGCCCACCGCCTGCGACGCCTCCTGGGCCACTGATTCACGGGTGGTGTCCGTCGAACCCGAAGCGGCGCCGTTGTCCCGAGCCCCGCACGAGAGGGCCTAGGGTCAGCGCTCGTGAGCATCCCAACCGACCTCGAAATCGCCCGCAAGGCCGATCTGCGCCCCTTGACCGACGTCGCCCACGACGCCGGCATACCCGTCGAGCTGCTGGAGCCCTACGGCAAGGGTGCAGCCAAGATCTCGTTGGACGCGGCCGGAGCGATGGCCGAGCGCCCCCGGGCCCGTTATGTGGTGGTGACGGCCATCACCCCGACACCGCTGGGTGAGGGCAAGACCACCACGACGGTGGGGCTGGGCCAGGCCTTCTCCCACATCGGCCGGTCGGCCACCATCGCCATCCGCCAGCCGTCGATGGGGCCCACGTTCGGCATCAAGGGGGGCGCGGCCGGCGGTGGGTACAGCCAGGTGGTGCCCATGGAGCTGTTCAACCTGCACCTCACCGGCGACATGCACGCGGTGACGGCGGCCCACAACCTGTGCTCGGCCATGCTCGATGCCCACCTCTACCACGGCAACGAACTGGGTCTGGACCTGCACAACATCACATGGCGGCGAGTGCTCGACGTGAACGACCGATCGTTGCGCAACGCGGTGATCGGCCTCGGCAGCCGGCTCGACGGCGTGCCCCGCGAAACCGGATTCGACATCACGGCGGCATCCGAGGTGATGGCCACGCTGGCCCTGGCCACATCGCTGGCCGATCTGCGGGCCCGACTGGGCCGCATCGTGGTTGGCTACACCAAGGCGGGTACCCCGGTCAGCGCCGAGGAGCTGGAGGTGGCCGGGTCGATGGCGGTCATCTTGATGGAGGCCATCAAGCCCAACCTCATGCAGACCCTGGAAGGCACCCCGGCCCTGGTGCACACCGGCCCCTTCGGCAACATCGCCACGGGCAACTCGTCGATCGTGGCCGATCAGATCGGCATCCACACCGGTGACTTCTTGTTGACCGAGGCCGGTTTCGGGGCCGACATGGGCGCCGAGCGGTTCTTCAACATCAAGTGCCGGTACTCGGGGCTGGACCCCGACGCCGCCGTACTGGTGGCCACCGTGCGAGGTCTGAAGGCCCACAGCGGCAACCACCGGATCGTGGCCGGCCAGCCGCTGCCCGAGGCGCTGCTGGCCGAGAACCCCGACGAGGTGCACGCCGGGGGCGACAACCTGCGCAAGCAGCTGGAGAACATGCAGGCGCACGGGGTGACGCCGGTGGTGGCCATCAACGTGTTCCCCGACGACCACCAGGCCGACATCGCCGCCGTGGGCGAGATCGCCGCCGAGTACGGCGCCCGGGCGGCGGTCACCACCCACTTCGCCGATGGCGGTCGGGGCGCGGCCGCGCTGGCCGAGGCCGTGGCCGAAGCGGCCGAGGAACCCAGCCGATTCGAGGTGTTGTACCCCGACGACATGGCCCTGCGCGACAAGATCCACACCGTGGCCACCAAGGTCTACGGCGCCGACGGGGTCGAGTACTCGTCCACCGCGGCCAAGCAGCTGGACACCTACGAGGCCGCCGGGTTCGGGCATCTGCCGGTGTGCATCGCCAAGACCCACCTGTCGATCTCGTCGGATCCGGCGCTCAAGGGTGCTCCCACCGGCTGGACCCTGCCCGTGCGTGAGGTGCGCGCCTCGGTGGGTGCCGGTTTCGTCTATCCGATCTGTGGCGACATGCGCACCATGCCCGGCCTGGGCAGGACCCCGGCGGCCAAGGCCATCGACATCGACGAGAACGGCGACATCGTGGGCCTCAGTTGATCGGCGCCGCGCCGTCCGCCTCGGCCTGATCGGGAGCTCCACGCCGTGCCCCGCATCTCGGTGGTGGGCAGCTCGGGTTCGGGCAAGTCGACCCTGGCCCGCCGCCTGGCCGACCGCCTCGAGCTCGACTTCGTGGAGCTGGACGCCTTCCAACATCTGCCCGGCTGGCAGCCCCGTGACCCGGCCGAGTTCGGTGCCCTGGTGGATGCCGCCTGCCCGGTCGACGGGCAGTGGGTGGTGGACGGCAACTACAGCCAGGTCACGATGCATGGGGTGGTGTGGCGGCGCGCCGACACGGTGGTGGTGCTGGACCTGCCCCGACGCCAGGTCATCACCCACCTGACCGCTCGCAGCCTGCGCCGCTGGGTGACCCGGGAAGAGCTGTGGAACGGCAATCGTGAGTCGCTGCGCAACCTGTTGCGCTGGGACCCCGGGCGCAACGTGATCCGCTGGTCGTGGGTGCACCATCACCGGTACGCCGCCCGCTATGGGGCGGCGGCCGACGATCGCCGTTGGGCCCACCTGGACTTCGTCTACCTGACCTCTCATGCCGAGGCCGACGCGTGGCTGGCCCGGCTCGTGGCGACCTGACCGGGCCGCTCTCTCTCATTCGCTCTCCATCATTCGCGGGGAGGCGGTCGGGGTGCTTCGCTTCCGGCAGCGGTGGGCGGGCCGGGCGGTTGCACCACGGGTGGTGGGAGCTCGGTGTCGAGAAGGCCGAGGGTCTTCTGGCGGTGGTGGCAGGTGCAGAGATACTGCGCGTTCCAGAGGGCGAGGGGGCCACCGTCGGCGTAGTCGACGTGGGCGTGGTCGACTTCGAGGTGCGCGTCGCGGGAACAGCCCGGCACCGCGCAGCACATGCCGCGGGCCTCCAGGGCCGTGCGCAGCTCAGCCGGGACCGATCGGCCGTAGTGGACGACCGTGCGGATGTCGGTGCCGTCGCGGATGACGGCCTTGATGAACGGGTCGGCATCGAAATCCAACGCCACGTCGACCGGAACCGGTCCGACACCGGCGATCTCACTGGTCTCACCCGAGCGAGTGTGGCCCCGTTTGGCTGCTGACCAGTCGATCAGGAACAGCAGGTCCCGCTTCGGCGGACGGGGCACCGGCGCCTCGCCGTCACCACGGGGGGTGGTGAGCTCGAGGAGGGCGTCGAACCGGTAGGCCTCATGGGGTTCGCGACGGCCGTCCTTGCGGGCCCGATCGAACACGGCGTCGGCGTGTTTGTCGATCCGCTTGATCAAGACGCCGACGTCGTCCGCGGTGCCTCTGGCCAACAGGCAATGGGTGCCGTCGTGTTGCCTCCACGTCTTGACCGACCGGTTCTCGTTCACCCGGGCATGGGTCGCCGATTGATCCTCGTCGGCCGCCGCGATCACCCGATCACACTCGTCCTTGAGACCCTTGAGGTCCTCTCGCCTCGCGGCGCCCAGCAACTGCTTCTGCCGCCCGGGTTCGGCCGCACCGGCCCTGGCCACCAGGTCGGCCTGCTCGGCCGACAGTTGGCCCTTCTGTCGGGCCTGACGCAGCACCGGCAGCTCGGCCAGCCGCTTCTCGGTGTCGAGCTGCTCCCTGGCCGCCTTGCGCGACACCCCACGGGTCCTGGCCAGCCACTGCACCTCGTCGGTGTGACCGGTGCGCTGATGCACCTTCTGCTCGGCCGACCGAGCGCCGACCAGGCGCCGCTCGAGGGGCACCAGATCCTCCACCAACCGGCCGGCATCGGGCACCTCCCCGACCGCAGCCTCGACGCAGGCGACGGCGGCTTCGAGCTCGCTCACACATCGGTGCTCCACGTGCGCCACAGGGCCTCCCTTCAGGATCCGTGACTCGACAAACCCGGCTTGTTCGGGGCCGATCGATCACATGCCGTTGAGGAGGCCACCCGCCGGTGGCAAGAGTGCTCGGATGGATCTCCGAGCGAACGTATGTTCGATGCCAGCCGAGAGCGGACCTGTCCGCAACCCCTTCTGCGGAGACTTCTCCGGTTCAGCCCCGGGAGTAGTCGCGATTCGGGTTCTTGGGCGGCATGTTGAAGTCGCCCGATGGCGTCCAGCGGGCAGCCCGCAGGTCCTGGTTGATGTGGGCCATGTTCATCAGGTCCATCTCGTAGGAGAACTTGCCGTCGCCCGCGTAGTAGAGGACCGAGATGCCGGCCTGACGGTATTCCGTGCCATCGGCACCGGTGATGACCTGGTCGAACATGGTCACGACCCGATCGCCGTCGACCATCGTCCACGCCTCGGGAAAGCTCCAGTCGTCGAGCCCGGCCATCGACTCGTCGAAGAACGCGATCATCGCCTCGAGGCCCTCGACCCGACCCCACGCCGGATCGATGAACACCGCATCATCGGTGAAGAACCGGGCCAACGCCGACCACGGCAGCTCGCCCGCCATGATGCGCTCGCGCGCCGCCACGTACGCCGCGTAGGTGTCGCGGGCTTCCGCCTCGATACGGGTCTTCTCGTCGTTGGTCATGGCCAGACCCTACGTCAGCACGGTGCCGGTCTTCCTGGCCGATCGGGCAGCGGCTGAATACGTGGGCCGTGACGACCCGGCGCGACCGTCGGCGGCGCCGCTGGTGCCGTCTCGGCGTGCGTCGCTGGGGCTGGCGACGGTGGCTGGGTCCGATGACGCCGGTCGGTCGCCCGCCAGCTACTCGATGCCGTGCTCCAGGGCGTAGCGCATGAGCTCCTGCTTCTTCGACAGATGGAGCTTGTCGAGGATGTTGCGGGTGTGGTTCTCCACCGTCTTGGGTGAGATGAACAGCTCCTCCCCGATCTCCCGGTACGTGAGGCCGCGGGCCACGTACTGCAGTACCTCGCGCTCGCGATCGGTGAGGGCGCCGGCCGGCGACTCCAACTGCTTCAGTCGACGGAACTCCGTGAGCACCAACGAGGCCAGCGAGGCCGAGAACACGGGCTCGCCGTGGGCGGCGCGCACCAGCGCGTCACGCAGTTCGTCGGGGGCGGTGGACTTGGTGAGATAGCCCAGCGCACCGGCGGCCACGGCATCGAGCACGTCTCGCTCGGCCTCGGACACGGTGAG
>JAOUEE010000011.1 GCA_029858875.1 Acidimicrobiia bacterium | reverse complement strand
CAGGGGCCGTGGCCACCTGTTCGGTCGGGTTCGGCTCTCGGGGGAGGTCCACCGCTCCAGTGGCGACCGCGGCGCCGACGCCGACCGCGCCGACCATCGCGGTTTGCAGAGCAGCCGGCGCGCTCTGGAATGCGGTGCCGATGTTGGCCAGCCAGGCGAAACGGCCGGCGAAGGGGTGCAGCCGGCCGATGGAGACGGCCAGGAAGGCCCGCACCACGTCGGGATCGAACTGCGAGCCCGCGCAGCGCACCAGCTCCTTTCGACCCTCGTCGGCGCTGGCGGCCGTCTTGTACGATCGGGACGAGGTGATCACGTCGTAGGTGTCGGCCACCGCCACGATCCGCCCGGCCAGGCTGATCTGGGTGCCGGCCAGGCCCAAGGGGTACCCGGCGCCGTCCCAGCGTTCGTGGTGCTGGCTGGCGGCCAGCCGCCAGTCACCCAGCCAGTTCTCCAGCGGCTCCACCAGCTGGGCGCCGATCTCGGGGTGGAGCTTGACGGTCTGCCACTCGGTGTCGTCGAGACGGTCGGCCTTGGAGAGGATGGGAGCGGGTACGGCCAACTTGCCGATGTCGTGGCACAGGGCAGCCCAGTGCAGGAGCTCGCGATCGGCCGCCGGCAGGTCCAGCTCCTCGCCGATGAGGTCGGTGTAGGCCCGCACCCGCTCGGTGTGGCCGCGGGTGAGGCGCTCGTGCTTGCCCAGTGCGTTGACCAGCACCAACAGCTGCGAGGCCGCCTCGGCCGAGTCGCTGCTGAGACCCTGGAGGCGGAGGTGCTCCACCTCCTGTTCGAGCTGGCGCACCGTTCCCGAGCGCAGAGCGACGCCGAAGCGCGATGGCGCGTGGTCGGGGAACACCAGCGACATGCCGAGCAGGTTGGCGAGCGGTACGAAGCGGCGGGTGATCCGCTCGGTGACGACGGCGACGGAGAAGCCGAGCGTGCCGAGCTGCAGCAGGAAGAGTGCCAGGCCCACATGGCCGGCCGGCCGATACAGGTGAGGACTGGCGATCCACGTCACCACCAGCGACACGACAGCCGGCGACACGACGATGGCCACCCGTAGGGCGCGCGCCACCATGGGTCGGGACGACCAGGAGCGGTCGACCGACGATTGCTCTGCGCCCCGTGTCGGGCCGGCGGTCATGGTGCATGGATCGGCACCACGCGAGCCAAACTTCAGGAAAGGGGTCCGAATGCCCCAGGCCCGCGTCTGCCCGCGAGCCGCTCACCACATGGTCGTGCGGTGCGGCCGATGACGAACCGTCACCCGACCGAATCGCCACGGGTGGCGTCAGTTGGTCTTCTTCATCTGTTCGAGGTTGATCATCACCGGGTAGCCGCCCACCGTCATGGCGTTGCCGTGACCGGTCTGGTGTATGTCGAAAACCGACTGGAGGGCCGTGTAGAACCCCTGGACGTCCATCGTCTGGTTGACCGCCCGCTTGGCCTGGGCCAGCGCGAACGGATGCATCTCGGCGATCTGATGGGCCAGCTTCAGGGTCTCGTCCACCAGGTCATCGAGAGGAACCACCCGGTTCACCATGCCCAGCTGCTCGGCCTCGGTGGCGGAGAAGTTGCGGGCCGTGAAGAGCATCTCCTTGGCCTTGCGGGGTCCCACCTCCCAGGTGTGGCCGTGGTATTCCACGCCGCCGATGCCCATCCGGACGACCGGGTCGGAGAAGCGGGCGTTGTCGGCCGCGATGATGAGGTCACAGGGCCAACACAGCATCAGTCCCCCGGCGATGCAGGCGCCCTGGACGGCCGCGATCGACGGCTTGGGCACGTCGCGCCATTTGCGGGAGTACCCCAGGTAGTGGATGGTCTCCCACTCGTAGATGGCCTGGAGTCCCCGCTCCTTCCAGTCGACCTGGGTGCCGGGGTTGTCGCCCGTGGCCTTGCCGTCGTCGCCGACGGCCTGGTCGGTGACCGAGATGTCGTGGCCCGACGAGAAGTGCTTGCCGTTGGCCTTCAGCACGATCACCCGTACATCACGGTCGGCCGCCGCCATCGACCAGGCCTCGTCCATCTCATCGAGGGACTGTTGATCGACCGCGTTGGCTTTCTCGGCCCGGTCCAGGGTGATGATCCCCACCGGTCCGTCGACCTCATAGATGATGTGTTCCACGGCTCTCCCCGGGCAGTCGGCCCTCGTTCGGTTCCGGTCCCAGCCTCCCCCATCGCTCGGGTGGCAGCAAGATGCCGCTTATGGTGGACACCGGCCAGACTGGAGCCCATGAAGGACGAGGCCACCGCGCTGGCGCGGGAGACGTCGGAAACCGTTGACGAGGTGCTGCCCGGAGGGGTCGCCAATGCCGGCGCAGTGGTGCGCTCCGGCGACCATGTGCTGCGTCCGTCCAACCACCACTCGCCATCGGTCCATCGATTCCTCGGCTGGCTCCGTGAGCAGGGCTTCGACGGAGCGTCCTGTCCGGTGGGCATCGACCCCGACGGCCGAGAGCGGTTGGAGTTCATCGAGGGTGACGTCCCCATTCCGCCGTACCCCGCCTGGGCCCAGACCGACGAGGCCTTGGCCTCGGCGGCGTTACTGGTCCGCCGGCTCCACGACGTATCGGCGGCGTACGACACGAACGGCTCGTCGTGGAACCACGACCTGGCCGATCCGCAGGGTGGGCCGGTGATGGGCCACAACGACATCTGCCTGGAGAACGTGGTCTTCCGGGACGGCGTGGCCGTGGGCTTGCTCGACTTCGACTACGCCGCCCCGGCCCGGCGGACCTACGACCTGGCTCAGTTCGCCCGGATGTGCGTGCCCGTGGACGACGACGTCAACGCGGCCCGTCTGGGCTGGTCGCCGGCCTCGCGCCCGTCCCGGCTTCGCTTGGTGGCCGACGCCCACGACCTGGACCGGGCCGAACGGGCAGAGCTCCTCGCCTTCGTCGATGCCTCGATCCGGGCTGCGGGTGGGTTCGTGCGCCGCCGGGTCGAGGCCGGCGCCCCCGGCTTCGTGGCCATGTGGAACGACATGGGCGGCCAGGAGCGCTTCGATCGGCGCGCTCGATGGTGGGATGACCAGGCTGATGAGTTCGCGGTTGCTCTGCGATGATCGGGCCGGTCAGTCGAACGCAGGGATCTCGATCTCGCCCTCGCCGTTGGTGAGGCCGCCGAAATAGGCGGCCAACCACACCGTCATGCCGGCCGAGGCGAGGGCCGACCGCCGAGCCGCGTCCGCGTCGCCATTGGCGTGCGCGTCGACCGCGGTGAGCGCCGTCGCCTGCACGGTCTCGAGATAGGACGAGCTCACGTCCAGCAGCTGGTCGTAACTGGCTTGGGAGAAGCCCTGGACCGACAGCCCGCCGTCCCAAACCGATCGGCCCCGAGGGATGGCCGCCTGCTGCACGGGCAGTAGCTCGTCGCGCAGGTCGGGGTCGAGCTCGGCATTGATGGCGGCCTGCACGTCGGCCAGGTCGCGTAGCGCGGTGAGCCGCTCGGTGATGTAGGCGCAGTCGAACAGCCCGTCGGTGCAGGTGATCTCGTACTCGGGCGACGCCTCGACGCCCTCTGGCGGCTTCTCCAGGATCTGGAGCAGGTAGCCCTGGTTGTACCCGAAGTTGTCGGCGTGGCCCCGGATCGGGTCGGCCTCGGGATCTTCGGCCGGGGTGTCGAACAGGCTGTCGTAGGCGTAGGCGACGGCAGCCTCGTCGTCGGTGCCGGTCCACACGTCGAGCGCGGCCTCGGCCCGTGCCTGGACGGGAGCGAAGGCCTCTGCCGTGGGGGGATCGGAGAACCCGACCACCAACGCGTCGGGCTGGGCCTCGGCGATCTCCCCCCGCAGCCAGCGGCCGCCGAAGTAGCCCGAGAGGTGCAGGAGCCACAGGTAGGTGGAAGGTTCGAAGTCGGCGCCGGCCGTGAGCAGCCGGTCGAACACGTCGACCGGGACGTATCCGAACAGGAATCGCTCCATCTCGGGCACGCCCCCCGTGTCGAGGTAGCGGGCGGCCATGGCATCGAGGGCGTCCTGGTCTTCGGCGAGGAGGTCGCCGAACAGCGGATACTCGGGCAACACGACGGACACGGGCGCTCCTGCGGTGCTGGTACCGACGACCGACGACGGCGTGGTCTCCGTCGTCGGGGTCGCGGTGTCGGGTTCGGTGGTCAGGCTGACGGTCGGTGCGGATGTGGAAGGGCCCGATGTCGCGTCGCCACTGCTGGATCCGCACGCCGCAGCGAGCAGTCCCACGACGACGAGTACGGCCAGATGTCGCTTGTTCATCGCATACCTCCGATCCAGTCTGGCCGATGGCGACGCACGTTGCCGATCTCGTGCGTCGTGCCGACAACGGGTACCGTCCTGGCGCGTCGAGAGCAGGGGGAGAACCGACATGACCATCGACTTCAGCATTGAGCCCGAGTTCCAGGATCAGCTCGACTGGATCACCACGTTCGTCAGGGACGAGGTCGAACCCCTCGATCTGTACTTCCGCGGCCGGGTCTCGCCCTTCGACAAGCGCAACGAGGAGCTCAGGGGTCTCATCAAGCCGCTCCAGCAGCAGGTGCAGGATCGGGATCTGTGGGCCTGCCACATCGGGCCCGACCTCGGCGGCAAGGGGTATGGCCAGGTGAAGTTGGCCTTGATGAACGAGATCCTGGGCCGGAGTTCGTTCGCCCCCTCGGTGTTCGGCTGCCAGGCCCCGGACTCCGGAAACGCCGAGATCCTGGCCCACTACGGCACCGACGCGCAGAAGGCGGCGTACCTGCAGCCGCTGCTCGACGGGGAGATATCCTCGACCTACTCCATGACCGAGCCCCAGGCGGGGGCCGATCCCAGCGAGTTCACCTGCCAGGCTCATCGCGACGGAAATGAATGGGTCATCAGCGGCGAGAAGTGGTTCGCCTCCAACTACTGCTTCGCGTCGTTCCTGATCGTGATGGTCATCACCAACCCCGACGTACCCGTGTACAAGGGATCGTCGATGATCCTGGTGCCGGCGGACGCGTCGGGCCTGGAGGTGGTGTCGGACGTGGGCATCGGCGGCGAACCACTCGGTACCGGCCACCACGCCTATCTGCGCTTCAACGACGTGCGGGTCCCGGCCGAGAACCTGCTGGGCGACGAGGGCAGCGGCTTCAAGATCGCCCAGACCCGGCTGGGCGGCGGCCGCGTGCACCACGGTATGCGCACGGTCGGGGTAGCCCAGAAGGCCTTGGACATGATGTGCGAGCGGGTGCTGTCGCGGCGGACCAAGGGCTCGCTCATCGCCGAGAAGCAGTCGATGCAGCACATGATCGCCGATTCGTGGGTGCAGCTCCAGCAGTTCCGACTCCAGGTGCTGCACTGCGCCTGGCTGATCGACGAGACCGGTGACTACGCCCGTATCCGCCAGCACATCGCCGGGGTCAAGGTGGCCACCCCCAAGGTGTACATCGACGTGGTCTACCGGGCCATGCACGCCCACGGGTCCCTGGGCGTCTCCAATCAGATGCCGCTGATCGGCATGTGGATGGGGGCGCCGGTGATGGGCATCGCCGACGGCCCCACCGAGGTCCACAAGGACACCATCGCCAAGACCGTTCTGAAGGGCTACCAGCCCTACGACGGCCTGTTCCCCAACGAGTACCTGCCGCACCGCATGGAAGAGGCGCGCACGTTCATCGAGGCCCGCCTGGAGCACGAGGTCGGCAACCAGTAACCGACCCACGCCACGGGCGTCGGCTCGCTGGGCATCCCACCGCGAAGGTGGCACACTCGGCCCCACCGGGCGACGACCGGACGGGACGGGAGGGCGAGATCGAATCCGTATTGCTCTCGATCGTGATCCCGTCCCATCAGCGACGGGACTCCCTGCGTCGGTTGCTCGACAGCGTGAGCTCGTGCGGCGCCGAGACCAACGGGTCGCTCGAGGTCGTCGTGGTCCTCGATGGGTCGACGGACGGCTCGGCGCAGATGCTCCGAGAAGCAGACGCGGACTTCCCCCTCCGGTGGAAGTGGCAGGAGCACGCCGGTCAGGCAGCAGCACGCAACGCCGGCGTGTCGATGGCCGCGGGGCGACTCATCTGGCTGCTCGACGACGACAACACGGTGGTGGCCGGATCGATCACCGCCCACCTGCGGTTCCACGAGGCAACGGGCAGCTCGGCGGTGCTCCTCGGGCCGCAGCTGGAATCCGGTCCCGACGGCGAAGTCCTGGATTGGATGGTTCGACGAATCGACCGGCTCACCGTTGCGGAGGCGGTGACATCGCCGTTCGACTTCTGGTCCGGGAATGCGAGCCTGCCCCGTGATGTGCTGCGGGCGGCCGGTGGGTTCGACGACACGTTCGTCGGCTGGGGTGAGGAGGACGTCGAGTTGGGCTTCCGGTTGCGCGATGCCGGGGTTCCCGTGCGATTCGATCCGGCTGCGGCCGTCAGGCATCACCGCACGCGCCGGCCCCGAACCGAGATCCGTGAACAACGCGAGCGCGGTCGCAACCTGGTCAGATTGTGCGCGCGACACCCCGAGGCTCTCCATCGCAGTTTCCACGCTGCTCGTCCGGTTCGCTTCCTTCACCGCCACGGGATCCGACGACCGCTCGTCTACGGCTGCATCGCGTCGGTGGCGGGACTGCTCTTGGCGGTCGACCGTGTGGGGACGGCGCGACATCGCCGCCGACTCCTGGCGCTGGGTCGGTCGGCTTCCAGGTTGGCCGGCGTGCTGGAGGCAGGAGGCTCGGTCGCGCTGGAACGAGCCGTCGCCGAGTCACCCCGTCCCGTGGACGCTGACACCGATGTGCCCGGTGAGCACCCTTCACTGCGAACAGAGCTGCAGCGGCACGGAATGGTTGCCGAATGCCTTCCCATTGCCGACCGGTCCGTCCTCGCGCCCCTGATGCAGGACGCAACCCGTTTCGAGGCCGAAGTGGCCCGCCTGCGGGCCCGCGGCGCGCACCGGGTGCCGTACGCATTCACCCCCGCCATCCGTGCTGCGGCCAGCGATGCCAACATCATCGCGGCAGTGACCGCGGCATTGGGCGACCGGGATTGGGTGGCGTGGGGGCCCAACATCACGGTGGGTACGCCCAACGACGCCCACGAGTGGCACAACGACATCGAGAGTGCCTACTGGCCGACGATCACGGTGGCACTGGGTGTGAAGGGTTGCGACCCGGCCAACGCCACGAAGTACGTCCCGGGATCGCACCGCCTGAGGAGAGGACCGAGGGTCTCGGGCGATGTCCGAAGCGATGAGCGGGTGTTGGCTGCGGCGCGCCTTCTCGATCCACGCTGCGATTCGATCGCCCGTTTCGACGGCTTCGGTGACGGTCGCTTCTGTCTCTTCGATGCCAAGGGATGGCACCGCGGCGACGCGGACGCAGCCTCGGATCGGGTGGTGCTGTTCCTGCACTATCAGCGGGCCGGTGACCGACGGATCCCGTACATGCGTGACCACACCACCAACGCCTGGTTCGGTCAGGCCGCGCCGTACATGGTGGCGCCGTCGGCAGGCTCGACCTACGAGCGAGCGGTGCACGGGCCACCATCCAGATCGCGTTCGATGACCGTCGCTACGAAGCGCTGGGTGCATCGGTTCGCGCCATCCTGGCTCGCTCGGTCCGGAGCGCGCGACCGGTGAGACAGCCCCCCCGACTCACGAGCGCGTCGCCGCACCAACCAGGCGGCCTTGCCCATCGGCGTGCGCTCGAACCTGGTGCCGAGCGGACCTCCAGCGTTTCGACGCCAGGCACGCCACCACGCCTGGGCGACACGGCGCCACCGAGGTCCACGGGGACATCATCGCCGAGCGGGCGGGATCGAGCTCGGACGCCGGAACCGCGTCAGGGGCAGGTGAGGTCGGCCACCACGCCCGCGTGATCGGACGGCCACACGACACCATCCACCGGCTCGGGCGACGGCGTGTTGGCCCACAGGCCCGTGGGGGTGCCGTCGCCGTCGGCATCGTCGGCGCCATCGACGGCGGGACCACAGGTGCTGCGCACCAGAATGAAGTCGATGCGGCTCTCGAATCGCTGGTCCGGATCATCCAGGCCGTCCAGGTCGCTGTCGCTGCCGATGCCCGATGTGCACCACTCCCCCGTCGCCGGGTCGCACTCGGGCAGATCGGCCAGAGTGAACACATCGACGAAACCCTCATCGGTGAGTGTCTGCAGCCGGGGATCGTCGATGGTCTTGTTGAGATCGCCGATCACCAGCGTCACGCCGGTCGGATCGGCGTTCTGGTCGAGGAAGGCCAGGGTCTCCGCGGCATGACAGGTGCCCATCTCCACTCCCACCTCGCAGAAGTCGCTGCACAGCTCCGAGCCATCGCAGTCGGGGTTGAACGCCGAGCTGGCGTAGTGGGTGGCGAAGACATCGATCACCCCGATGTCGGAATCGAGTTGGGCCCAGTGGGCGGACCAGACCGGTCCGCTGAGGGGCACGAAGCGCTCGTCGAGCACCTCCAGGTCGGTGAGGATGATCTCCTGGTCCGGTCCGCCGTGATCCTCACCCAGCATCTCGTACCTCCCGCCACAGAGATCGGTCAGTGTGGCCGGCACCAACGTCCACTGGCGGGCACTGATCTCCTGCAGCGCCACCACATCGGGGCACCCGACCTCGGTCTCGATGCGATCCCACAGCATGGCCAGGCGGGCCGGCGCCGCACATTGATCGGTACCCGGCGCACACGAGTCGGGCAGCTCCAGCCCGTGCAGGAGGTTGATGGTGGCCACCCGCACGTCCCGTGACTCCGTGGCCCCCAGGACGGTGACCGCCGCCGACGTGGTGGTGGCCGGTTCGGTCGCCGTCGGGGCGGGGGCGGCCGAGCTGGTGGTGGACACCGGCGCGGCGTCGTCGGCGCTCGACGAGCAGGCCGCGGCAACCAGGACGAAGGCCAGCGCCATCAGCGCGGGAGACGGCCGCTTCACCACTGGTCCCGCAGGGCCGTCTTGCGGATCTTGCCCATCGGCGTGCGCTCGAAGTCGGCAACGATCCGCAACTCGTCGGGCAACTTGTAGCTGGCCAGATTGCCCACACAGTGAGCGATCAACTCCTCGGGGGCCACATCGGCGTCCGGGGCCAACTGGACACAGCCCACCACCTTCTCGCCCAGCCGGTCGTCGGGAACGCCGAACACGGCACACGCGGCGACGCGCGGGTCGTCGTGGAGCACCCGCTCCACCTCGGCCGGGTACACGTTGGCCCCGCCACGGATGATGAGGTCGTGCTTGCGGTCCTTGATGAACAGATGGCCCTCGTCGTCGAGCACCCCCATGTCACCGGTGTGCAACAGCCCGTCGCGCAACGCGTCGGCGCTGGCCTCGGGCTGGTTCCAGTAACCCAGCATGGGACGGTAGACGTCGGCGAACACTCCGTCGCTCCTTGGACCCACGCAGACCTCTCCCACCTCCCCGATGGGTACCGCTGTCCCGTCCTCGGCGCAAATGACGATGTGCACCTGGGGCAGAGCCTTGCCGCAGGTGCCGGGGACGGGTTCCTCGTTGGGATCCTCGACCGTGACGGCGGTGGGAGCCTCGGTCAGGCCGTAGCCGGTGCCCACGGGGCGGGAGAACCGTTCCTGGTACAGGCGGCGGAAGGCGTCGGGCATGTCGGCCCCGCCCACGCCAATAGCATCGAGAGAGGCCAGCATGTCATCGGACACCTCGGGATGGGTCAAGAGGTCATGCACCATGGCCGGTACGGCGGAGAAGGTGGTGATCGACTCGTCGCGGATCCACTGGGCCATGCCCACGGCGTCGATGCGGTCCATGGCGATCAGACCCTGTTTGCGCTGCCACGCGGTCAGCGGCCCCAGGATGATGAGGTTCAGGATGGTGAGCGGCAGGGGCACGCCGACACGGCCGTGCCAGTCACTTCCCTGGGTGTGCATGCCGACCGCGCCGGGCAGCAACAGGTTGTGATGGGTGTGCACCACGCCCTTGGGGAACCCGGTGGTGCCACTGGTGTAGGCGATGGCGGCGGGGTCCATGCGATCGATGCGCACCGGCGGCGGATCGGCGGTGACGGCCGCCAGCCGGGGGTACCACTCGTCGTGGTCGCCCCCGGGGTCGACGGTGATGAGGTGCTCGAGGTCGGCCAGCTCGTGGAGGTGGAGGCCGACCTGCGCCGTCATCTCGGGATCACCCAGGAACACCTTGGCTCCGGAATCGGCCAGGATGAACCGCTTCTCGGGCGCGGCCAGGGCCCGGTTGACTCCCAGCCACATGGCACCGGCTCGAACCGTGCCCAGGAACGCGACCACGAGGTCGACGTCGTTGGGCAGGGCCATGGCCACCCGATCGCCGGGCGTCACGCCGTGGGCCCGCAGGGCATTGGCCGCCCGGTTGGCTGCCTCGTCGAGGGTGACGCTGGTGTAGCGACCATGGCGTCCGACCAGGATCTCGTGCTCGGGGTGGGTGGCCACCAAATCGTCGAGCACCGCGGCGGCCGAGGTGGGTCCGCCTGCGTACCGCGGCGGGGAAGCCGGCTCGATCAGCCCGTGCGCGACCAGGTCGATCACGGAGCGGTGGCCAGCGCAGCCAGGTTCTGACCCATGATGCGGTCCTGGTCGACCGCCGGGAGGGTCTCGATGCTGTCTCGGAACGACAGCGGCTCGGCCAGCCCCTCGGGGTGTGGGTAGTCGGACCCGAACAGCACCTGACTCGCGCCCAAGGTGTCGACCAGGGCCACGATGTCCTCCTCGTGGTACGGCGAGACGAAGAGCTTCTCGCGCAGGATCTCGCTGGGACGGCCCTTCACGTAGCCACCGGGCCACGGCCCGTTGCGGCCCATGCCCTTCATCTTGTCCATGGCTGCGAGCAGGTACGGCACCCACAGGGAGCCGTTCTCCACGGACATGATCCGGATGTTGGGGAAGCGGCCGAAGAAGTTCCAGAACGTGAGCCCGGAGATCGTCTGCATGATGGGCAGGTCACCGTAGAACGAAGTCCACTGGAAGGCCGACTGCCGATGCGAGGACGGGTTCGCCTCCTCGCCCCAGTGCACGCTGTACAGCTCGTTGAAGCCCGACTCGCTGATGTGGAAGGCCACGGTGAGGCCGGCTTCGTCGACCCGCTCCCAGAACGGGTCGAAGCGGGGATCGGCCGGATTGTGACCGCCCTGTGGCCCGGGCCGGAGGTGCACGAAGCGGGCACCGTGGTCGAGCGCCCACTCCAGCTCGTCCACCGCCGCGTCGACATCGAGCAGGGAGAACAACGGGACGCCGTAGATTCGTCCGTCGGCACCGAAGCCCCACTCCTCGTGGAGCCACCGATTGAAGGCCCGGAGGTTCAGGGCGGTGCGCTCGGCGTCACGGCGGATGCAGTGCTCCACGCACACGCCGAAGGTGGGAAACAGCACGGACGCGTCCACCCCCTGCTGGTCGAGGAGCTCCACCCGTGCCTCGTGGTTCTGGTACGGCGGCAGGTGGCGTGACTCGAGGGCGGTGTTCTCGTCGATGGGCGTCCCCGCCTTCATCTGCTGGAGCATCTCGCGCAGCGAGCCCGGCTTGGCCCCGGTGTCACCGAAGGGATCGGTCAGGAAGGTGAACGGCACGTCGCCGGCCAGCACCGTCGGCTGGCCGTCGTCACCGGTCACCACCCGGATGGCGTCGTCGATCCGGTCGGCGGGCATGTACCGGGTGAAGCAGTCCTCCGGCTCGTAGTAGTGGTTGTCGGCGTCGAAGATCACGGCTGCTCCCTGGGGGTGAGCGATCTACTTCATGGACTTTCCGCTGCTGCTGGCGGCGATCCGCTCGGCCAGCGTGAGCGCGGTCACGATGCCTTCCTCCTGGAACTTGCCCTTGCCGTGGCTCATGAGGGTGAGATCCACGTCGGTGGCCTGGGCCCGCAGGGCCCCCACCGTGCACTGCTCCTTGGGGATGACGGCGAACGGGTCGTAGCCGAACTCGCGTATGGCGTTCTCGTGGGTGATCTTGTGGATGTCGGACTCGGGGAGATCCTGGAGGAACCGCCAGGCCTGCTCGGGCGCGGTGGGCCAGGTGGAGTCGCTGTGGGGGTAGTCGCACTCCCAGGTGACATGGTCGATGTTGAGGTGGTGGCGCACCTCGATGCCCACCGAGTCATCGATGAAGCAGGTGATGATGTTCTCGTTGAACACCTCGCTCGGGAGCTTGTCGCCGAAGTCCTGATTGGTCCAGGCCTTGTGGTGGCGATACGTGTAGTCGACCCGCTCGAGGAAGTACGGAATCCAACCGATGCCGCCCTCGCTGAGCGCGACCTTGACGTTCGGGAACTTCTTGAACACGGGCGACCACACCAGATCGGCCGCGGCTTGGACGATGTTCATCGGTTGCAGGGTGATCAGCGTATCGATGGGGGCATCGCTGCACGTGATGACCTGGGTGGAGGACGAGCCGATGTGCATGCACACCACGGTGCTCGTCTCCTGGCAGGCCGCCCAGAACGGGTCCCAGTGATCGGTGTGGATGCTGGGCATTCCGAGCTTCTCGGGGTTCTCGGAGAAGGTCATGGCGTGGCAACCCTTCTGGGCCACCCGTCGCACCTCCTCGGCCATCAGCTCCGGATCCCAGACCGGGGGAATGGCGAGCGGGATCATCCGTCCGGGGTGGGTGCCACACCACGTGTCGATGTGCCAGTCGTTGTAGGCCCGGCACAGTTCGATGGCGACGTCCTTGTCGTCCATCGTCATGAAGAGCTGCCCGGTGAACCCCGTGAGCGAGGGGAAGTTGAGCGACCCCAGCACCCCGTTCACATTCATGTCGCGGATGCGTTCGTCGATGTCGTAGCAGCCGGGGCGCATCTCGGCGAACGACAGCGGATCGAGCCCGTACTCCTCGGGGACGCGTCCGGCCACGGCGTTGAGGCCGACCGTCGGCAGCGGGCTGCCACCGAACATCCACGCCTCGGCGCCGCTGGGCAGCGTGGTGAGGGTCGGCGCGGCGGCCGCCGCCTTGGCGCTGAGCCGTCCTTCGAAGAGGTCGGGCGGTTCCACGACGTGGTCGTCGACGCTGACCAGGATCAGATCTTCCATCTGCATGGCGGTTCCCCCAGATGTGTGCCGGATGTCCGATCGCTACGGTAGCTCGCCTGGGGACGGCTGTGAGAGGGTCGTACATGGCCATCTACGACTTCGCCGGCCGCACCGCCCTCGTGACCGGCGCCGCCGGATCGGGCATCGGGCGGGCCACCGCCCACCGTTTGCTCGATGAGGGCGCATCGGTGGTCGTCACCGACCTGCACTCCGGCCGACTCGATGCCGTCACGGCAGAGTTCCAACGTGCGTTCGGGGACGAGGTGGTGATGAGCGCGGTCATGGATGCCGGTGACCGCGACCAGATCGACCGCGTCCTGTCGGCCGTGCAGACGCGGTTCGGGCCGATCGACGTCCTCGTCAACAACGCGGCTGTGAACGCGCTGGCTCGCGTCGGCGACATGGAGCCGGCCGTGTGGGACTGGGCCATCGGCGTGAACCTCAGCGGCCCCTGGTATCTCAGCCGCGCCGTGCTGCCGGCCATGGTCGAGTCGGGACGGGGGTCGATCGTCAACGTCACGTCGGTGGCCGGCTACATCCACGGCACCAACGAGGGGCCGTACGCGGCGGCCAAAGCCGCGTTGCACCAGCTCACCCGAACCATCGCCACCGAATACGGGCCCCACGGCATCCGCTGCAACGGCGTGGCTCCGGGCGTGATCCACACCTGGTTCGTCGACACCCACGCCCCGCAGCTCCTCGACGAGGCCGACCGCACCCCGCTACGCCGACTGGGCACCCCCGATGACATCGCCCGGGTGATCGCCTGGTTGATCAGCGACGAGAGTGGCTTCGTCACCGGCGAGACCATCAATGCCAGCGGTGGCTGGTACATGCGACCCTGAGCGGCGATCTTCACGGCGGTGACGAAACCCGTCTTGCGAATCGGATCACCGCGGGTCACCGTGGAGTCTGGTGAATAAGTCGGTCCGATCGGTCCTCGCGCTCATGGTCGCCTCCTCCATGTTGGCCGCCTCCTGTGGAGCCGAGGACACCGGACCCGGACAGGCAGACCCCGCGGCAGAGGTCCTCGCCGCCACCGAGGTCAGCCCCGACCGCCCATGTGACTGGCCGATGTGGGGCTTCGGGGTCGACCGGACGTTCTCGTACCCGTGCGCCTCGGGTATCTCGGCCGACACGGTGGGTGATCTCCGCCGTGTCTGGTTCTTCAACACCTCCGATGTGGTGACGGCGGCACCCGTGGTCGCCGAAGGCCGACTCTTCGTCGGGGACTGGGCTGGGCGCTTCTACGCCCTCGATGCCGACACCGGCCGAGAGCTGTGGTCCTTCGACGCCGATGTCCATCCGCAGGTCTACGCCGGCCAGATCACGGCCAGTGCCTCGATCACCACGGTCGGCGGTCGGGCCGCAGTCGTGTTCAACGGAGGCCGGACGGTGTATGCGCTCGCCGTGGACGACGGCACCGAGCTGTGGCGGCGCGCCATCGGCGATGAGGGGACGCCCACGGAGATCGAGTCGGCCCCGCTGGTGGTGGGTGGCCTGATCATCATCACCTACGACGTCCACAATGGGCCCTTCCCGGCGGGCGTGATGGCTCTGAACCGCGAGACCGGCGCGGTGGCGTGGTCCTTCCTGCTCGAAGGAGACGGGCCTTACCAGGGCTGTGGTGACGTGTGGGGTTCGGCCAGCGCCGATGTCGAACGGGGTCTGGTCTTCGCCGGCAGCGCCAATTGTCCCGCGTCTCCCGAAGGGTGGACGCCGTACACCGAGGCCATCTTCGCCCTGCGGCTCGATGACGGTGAGCCGGTGTGGAGCTTCCAGCCGCATCAGCCCAACGAGGATGACGCCGACTTCGCCGGAGCACCCGTGCTCTTCACCGCCGATCAGCGAGATCTGGTGGGGCTCGGCAACAAGGACGCCGTCTTCTACGCCGTCGACCGCGACACCGGGGAGTTGGCCTGGTCCACCCGGGCCACCAGCGACAACGTCATGGGCCCGAACTTCTCGAGCGGTGGATTCGTGGGCCCGGCCTCCTACGCCGACGGCATCATCGCCGGCGCCACGGCGGTGGGAGAATGCCCCTGCATGCACGCCTTCGATGCCGCCACCGGCGAGATCGTGTGGCAGCAGCTGGCCGTCGGGCCCAGCTACGCTCCAACCACCGAGGTGGGCGGCGTGGTGTTCGTCGGCTCGCTCGATTTCGCCCTCCGCGGACTGCATGCGCGAACCGGCGAGGTGCTGTGGTCCGACGCGCTCACCGGCCTGGTCTCGGGCGGGGTGGCCGTCGTCGGCGACGACCTGTTCGCCGTCGCCGGATTCCGCGAGCCCGGAAGCCCCGGCCCGTCCGAGACCAGCGGGGTGTTCCGATACACCGTCGACCCCGCAGTGGTGGCCTCCACGACCGTGCCACCGCCGACCTCGACGTTCAGCGATGCGGTGGCCCTGCCCGTTCGTCTGGTGAACGCCGAAGGTCGCTGCATCGACACGCCGTGCGAACTGGGCTTCGAGCTCAAGGACCCGCCGCCGGGCACCAATCCGAGGATCACTCTCACCATCGAGTCGGACCCGTTCCGGGTGGTCGTCGACAGCGCCGATCTGGGCGATCCCGATGCCTGGATTCGCGAGGGCAGCGATGCGGCCACGGCCGGAGCCACCAACTTCGCGGTGATGGTCTCCGAGCGCGACGACGACCCCAACGGTGGGTTCTTGTGCGTGCTCGACGACACGGGCGTCTGCGTTGGCACGTCGGTGCCCGATCCCGGTGCGTCCTACAACCGCATCAGCGTGCTGGCCGTGGCCAGCACCGCAGAGATCCCGGATGCGGCGGACGGATTCGCGAGACTCGTGACGTCCATCGCTTTCGATCCCCCACTGCAAACGGAGATCCAATCATGAGAAGCCTCGGAGCCGCCCTGGCGGTGGTCCTGCTCGTCACGTCCTGCTCGTCGAGCAGTTCCGACGATGACAGCAGCGCCGCCCCGTCCTCCTCAGCACCTGGAACCTCCAGCTCGTCGAGCGTCGAGTCGGCCACGACCACGCTCCCCGGTACGACCACGGTGGCGCCGATCCCGATCGGGCCCATCGCCTTCAGCGGGCAGGGCAACGATCTGGTGGCCTATGACGCGTCAGGGGCCAGCCAGCGGGTCATCACCAACGCCGGCGACGACCCGGAAGGACGCGACATCAACGGTCAGGCCTGCTTTCTCGGCGACGGCCGCTTCATCGCCGGTGAGGACACCGGGCAGCCCGACCCACCCGCCGGGTTCGGGATCTTCGAGTTGACGGGAACCGGCGTCGGTGATCTGGAGGCCACCCAGGTGGGCAAGCTGACGCCCACCTACCAACCGGTCGAGGCCGATCCTGAGCCCTACGGCTGCGCCGTCCTCGCCGATGGCCGTGTGGTGACCACCGATGTCGGGAACCAGGCCGACGGGCCCGAGAGCGGTCAGCTCATCATGTGGTTCCCACCCCTCGAGGGCACCGACATCCCGTTCTGCAAGATCGACACCGCCATCGGGACGGCCCAGCAGATCGCCATCGACGGAGCCGACGTGCTGGTCGCTTCCGCCCGGGGCGCAACCACCGGTGTGCAGCGCTACGTCGACCTGCCCAGCGGACCAACGCCCGAGGAGGGCTGCGACGGTGCCGACGCCGACGGCTCGCCGATGGTGACCGAGCCCGATCGCACGCTCTTCATCGATCCGGCCGATGGTGACCTCGGCCTGGCCAACGGGATCACCGCATCCGAGGACGGATGGTTCGTTTCCAGCGTCATCGGCGGTCGCATCAACGAGTACGACCGCAACGGCGAGTTCGTGCGCGCCGTCCTCTCCCCCGCCGAAGACGACGAACTGGGCGACACGCCGTACCGCACCGGTACCCCACTGGGGATCGACTACCACGACGGCGTGCTCTGGTACGCCGACATCGGCATCGTGATCAGCCCCGACGGCATCGGACCCGGGCCGGGCACCGGCACGGTGCGGATCATCCGATTCACCGATGGCGTTCCCGGCACCCCGGAGATCATCGACGAGGGTCTGGCGTTCCCCGACGCCATCGGCATCCTCGACTGACCGGCCGCCGAGAGCGGGGCCGCTAGAGCTCCGTGGCGCCCGGCGTCCCCCGTGACAGGCGCCAGGAGCTGGCCGTCTCGATGCCGGTGTCGGCATCTTCGGCGTCGTCGATGTAGCGGAAGTCGGCTCGGACCTCATCGACATCGAAGGCCACCACCAAGTAGCCGCGGCGGTCGGGCTCGTAGTGATGGATGTGGGGATTGGCTCGGGTCCTTTCCAGGAACCCGGGTTTGAGCAGTTCGAGCGAGGTGATCGAGGGTGCCACGAACTCGGTGCCGGCCAAGATGGCGTCGGCACCGCAGTAGGTGTCGTAGAGGTCGGTGACTGCGCCCGCGTGGATGTCGCCGCCCAGCGCCACGAAGTTGGCCACGTTGTCCCGCACCGTGGCCAACAGCCGCTCGCGCGGGGCCACGTAGCCGTCCCACGCGTCCATGCTGAACCCAGCGTGGGGTCACCGGGCGCCCGATCGACCTCGGCCAGCAGCGTCTGTTGGACCAGCACGGTCCATGCCGCCTCCGACTCGATGAGGACCTCGTCGAGCCACTCCTCCTGGGCTGTGCCGAGCATGGTGCGGGACGGATCGAACGAGCCCTCGAGCAGCGGCCCACCACCGAACCCGCGCAGCAGGTCTCCGCCTCCCTCGCCTTGCACGATCGGTGAGCGGTACTGCCGGTCGTCGACCACGGCGAAGCGCACCAGGCCGCCGCATTCGAGATGCCGGTAGATGCGAAGGTCGCCGTCGATCGGGGCCGGACCCCGGATGGGCAGGTTCTCCCACCATGCCTGGTAGGCCGCGGCCCGCCGCGGCGGGAAGTTCTCGGGCGTCGACTCGCCCAGCGTGACCCCGATGCCCCCGGGCTGGAGGTCGGCGTAGTTGTCTTCCACCTCGTGGTCGTCCCAGGTGATGATCCAGGGGTGGGCGGCGTGGGCGGCCTGCAGGTCGGGATCGAGCTTGTACACCGAGTAGAGGTGCCGGTACTGCTCGAGGGTGAAGGGCACGGGTGCCCGCTCACCGTCGATGAGGATGGCCCGGGGCTCGAATGAGCGCGCCTCGCGCTCGTAGATGTAGTCGCCCACGAACACCACCGCATCGAGCTCCTCGGCGGCGAGATGGCGATGGGCGCCGTAGTACCCCGACATGTAGGCCTGGCACGACGCCACCGCAATCCGCACCTCGCCCGGTTGACTGTCGGTGGCCGGGGCGGTGCGGGTGCGGCCGACCGGGCTGATCCACTCGCCGATGAGGAAGCGATACCAGTAGGCAAGAACAGCGAACGCGGTGGCCATCGGGTGGATGCCGGCGGTCCGGGCCCTTTCTGCGTGGCGAGGGCCAGCTCCACGACATGCAGACTGGACCGAACCCAGAGCACCACCTGGCGGCCGTGTTCCATGCCGTCGGCCATTTCGGCCACGCCTCGGAAGCAGTCCATTGAGACCAGCTGTTGAAGGTCTCGGCGTCCTCGATACCTCGGTCCGCTCGCAGCAACCGAGAGGTCGGTCCATGGTGACCGAGCGGAGGCTGCGGACCGCCCCTCCCGGAGCGTCGACGGCCGGCCGAGATCCCTCTGCCGAGGGGAGGAGCTACAGCTGGTCGGCCAGCTCGTCGGTGAGCAGCCGACGACCCTCGGTGGTGAGATGCCACGTGTCATTGAACTGTTCGTCGGGTCGGGAGGCGGTGAGATCGATCACGGTCGCCTCCTCGGGCAGCGCGGACAGCGCCTCCGACAGCGATCGGCGCCAACCGGGTACTCCCTCCGGATGCAGCTCTGCGAACTCGTCCAGGGCGGGTAGGCCGACCACAACCACCTCGATGCCGGCGTCCAACAGATCCTCGATCGACGAGACCATGATCTCGAAGCGCTGGAGGCAGGGCTGATCGGCGGCGATCGCCGACCCGTACAGGCCAATGAACTCCGCCACCCGCTCGGGCACCAGCTCGTTCTCATTCACCGACAGACCCCGGGTGCCAGGCACGAACTCCCGATGAGCGGCGTCGAGGATGGGGCTCGAGTCATAACCTGCCGATCCGGGAGGGCCGACGAGGTTGGTCCAGAAGGAAATGTTGTCTTCGACCGTCGGAGCGAAGGCCCGTGCCCGACGGTCGGAACCGCTCGTTGCGGACTCGACCCGGGCCTCGATGTTGCACTGGGCGTAGAGGTCCCAGACCGACAGAGCGAAGATCACCCGCTCCGGTTCGACGCTGGCACGGATCTCGTCGAGCCAGACACTCGTCATCTCGGCAGTCGCACCACGAAGTCCCGCGTTTCCCACGAGGACGCCGGTCCGGTCCGAGAGCTGCATCGGGTCGATTGCCCGCTTGGCGGTCGAAGCCCCGATGATCAGGGTGTGCAGCTGGTCGCCATCGGCGTGCATCTGGCGGAGCCACTCGACGGCGGCGACCTGATCCCTGTCGTGCCAGATCGCGCTCGCCCGGGCAGCGTCCGGCTCGACGATGGCCGCGTAGAGACGATCGAGGGCTGCGACCAGGGCTCCTGCTGCGAGCTGGCCTGCCGCGGTCGCGACCACCGAGGCTTCCTGTCCCGGACACCCGTCGAGCAGCAGGGCGCTGGTCTCGACGCCGTTGTAGATCTCCTCGGCGACGCCCTCGCCGGCCTGATCGACGACATCGGCCAGGGCCGCAGCAGCCTCATCGACGAGGCCGGCGACCGCGAGCAGGTCGGCCGGCGACGCGTCACCGCACGTCTCGACCAGATCGAACAACGCGGCGTCGAGCTGTCGCATCGACTCGCGTCCTCGAGCCGACATGGCGTCGACCACCTCGGGTCCCAGATCCGTGCCGCCAGCCAGCGACGCAGTCTCCGTCGTTGCCGTGGGGGTGGAGACGGTGGGCTCCCCGGGCTGTGCGGACCCGCAAGATCCCACGGTCAGCCCGACGAGCGCCAACAGAGCCAGGCGTGATCTGAGGTTGGCCATCCGCTCAGAGAATACTGTGAGACACGGATCGGCACCTACCGCCCCGCGTCCACCGGCTGTCACTCCGCGACAGGGTCGACGGGCACCGACGGATCGGCAGAAACGGTCAGTGGCGATAGAGGCGTGCGATTGTGGGATCGGTGATCCCGCTGATCAGCGCGACGGGCGGCCCGGTAGACGTTCGATGCCGCTCGGCACTGCGCCTGCGCGGCAAGGATCCTGTGCGGGCGTTCACTGGCGGTGACCGACGACCACTCAGCGTCGTATGCGCTCGGCCTCTTGGACCAGCTCTTTGCGGCCTCGCGCCCTCACCGCCACGTGGGCCAGGTCGCGACCACCGGGGATTGGCGCCCGTCGGCCTGCGGGGACCGTCGCCCGGACCGCTGGTACGGCCCGGGGTTGGCATCGTCCCGCCTTGTGGAAATGCGCTGCCTCTCACGGTCTGGGACGATGATTCTATGGACAAGAGAGCGAGACGGGCTCGATCCGCCCAGCTGGCCATGGTCGCACTGGCGCTGGTGGCGACGGGGTGTGTCACGGTGCTGGTGCCGGGTTCGGGCGACGCCAATCTGGGCGCGCCGACGTCGGTCGCCGGCGTCGCCGAGGATCCCGCCGGAGTCGATCAGGTGCGGGTGAGCATCCGCGATCGCGAGACCGGCCTCTGGTGGAACCCGGCGGTCCAGGACTGGCGGGCGAGACGGAAGTGGTTCCCGGCTCGGTTGGCCGACCAGGGGGCGGTGAAGACCCGTTGGTCCGCACGCTTCGATCCCCGCGGCACGGGCGCCTCGGGTCTGTACAAGGCCCGGGTCCGGGTGCGATCAGCCGGAGGGCTGGGCAAGGCCACGGCCCGCCAGTTCCGGGTACCGGTGTACGAGCTGTCGGAGCTGGGGCGTCACAACGCCCGCTATCGGCCCGCTGCGGACACCATCGTCACCACCTCGGCCGCCCGCTCCAAGATCATCCTCGACCCGCTGGCGGCCGCGGCTCCGGGCGGCCGCCAGATCGAAGTGGAGCTGAAGACCCGCCCCGACCAGCAGGTCCGGGTCGGCGTGAACTGGACCGACGCCTCCGGTCTGGCCCGGTCGAAGGTCCGCAAGGTGTCCTCCACCAGGCCCAGGGTGATCCGGTTCGATGTCTCGGCCATGGGCGACACCATCGGGCCGGTGCGCCTCAGAGTCGACGGTCCTCCGGGCGTCACCCTCCGTCGCATCTCCCTGCTCGATCCACCTCCGCCCAACTTCGTGTTCATTCTCACTGACGACCTCAGGGCTGATGAGATCGAGATGGGTTTCAACCGCAGCCTGCCCGGCCGCAGATCGGCGTTGCAGACCGAGCTCATCGATCAAGGCGCCACCCTGCCCAACTTCTTCACCACCACTCCCCTGTGCTGCCCCTCCCGTGCCTCCTTCCTCACCGGCCAGTACGCCCACAACCACGGCGTCTACGGCAATGCCGGAGGGGCCAACAGTCTCGGCGGCCTCGTGAGCTTCTACAACTCACAGCGGGACCGCACCAGCCTGGGGCGTTGGCTCCAGGCCGCCGGATACGACACCGCCCTGGTGGGCAAGTACCTCAACGGCTACCCCAACCACCAGGGCCTCGACCAACAAGGCGTCACCGAGCAATACGTCCCTCGAGGATGGGACGAGTGGTACGCCAGTTTCACCAACGACACGCCGTTCTCCTACTACGACTTCCGGTTCAACGAGAACGGACAGGTCGTCCAATACAACGACAGCTACCTGTCGACCATCGAACAGCACCACGCCGTCGACTACATCCGTCGCAAGGCCGACAACGCCCCATTCTTTCTCTACATCAACACCTACGCTCCGCACGGCCCGCCCGATCCGCGCCCTGACCACGTCGGGGACCACTGGGACGCCGGCGTTCGGCCACCGCCTCTGCCGGCCTGCGACGAAGCCGACCTCAGCGACAAGCCGGCCTACATTCGCGACGAACCCGACCTGGTCGACCACGACGGGTGCTGGAACAAGGCGCTGTGGTCTGAACGGTTGGACATGACGCTGGCCACCGACGACCTCATCGCGGCCGTGGTCGACGAGCTCGACCGGCAGGGTGTGCTCGACAACACCTACATCATCTTCGCCTCCGACAACGGTTTCCTTCGCGGCGAGCATCACATCGGCGGCAAGAGCGCTCCCTACGAGGAATCGGTGCGCATCCCGATGATCATCCGCGGCCCTGGCATCGACGCCGGCACGACCCTCGAACACCTCGTGGGCAACATCGACATCGCCCCCACCCTGCTCGACCTGGCCGATGCCGCGCCGACCACCGGGTCACCACCCATCGACGGCGAATCCCTCATCCCGGTCCTCGTCGACCGTCTCTCGCCGAGCAACTGGCGCAGGGCCTTGCTCCTCGAGTTGCGGGCCGTCAGTACGTCACCGGTCCAACCGCACGTGGTCCCGCGCTACTACGCCGTCCGTACCCGCGACCACGTCTACGTCGAATACGAAGGAGGTGACACCGAGCTCTACGACCTGCGGGCCGACCCGTACCAACTCGACAGCATCCACGATGCTGCCCCCGTCAACCTGCTGGCCAGCCTCCAGGCCCGACTCGGCGCGCTCCAGGACTGCAGCGGGCTCACCTGCGTCGCCGCTGCCCGTTCGGGCTGATCGATGCCCGGAGTCCACGCGCGACCAACGGGTGGCGGCCACGACGCTCCGCCCAACTTCGTGTTCATCCTCGCCGACGATCTGCGGGAGGACGAGATGGAGGTGGGCTTCAACCGCAGCCTGCCCGGCCGCAGATCGGCGTTGCAGACCGAGCTCATCGACCAGGGCGCGACCTTGCCCAACTTCTTCGTGACCACCCCACTCTGCTGCCCCTCACGAGTCTCGTTCCTCACCGGCCAGTACGCCCACAATCACGGCGTGTACAGCAACAGCGCGCTGGTGTCGGAGCCGCCGGGATTCGGAGGACTACCCCGCTTCTACAACGACGAACGTGACCTCACCAGCCTTGGCGCCTGGCTCCAGGCCGCCGGGTACCACACGGCCCTGGTCGGCAAGTACCTCAACGGCTACCCCAACCGTCAGGGCCTCGATCAGCAGGGGGTCACCGAGGACTACGTGCCCCGCGGCTGGGACGAGTGGTACTCGACCTTCTTGTACGACGCCGACTTCTCCTACCACAGCTTCCGTGGGAACGAGAACGGCGAGATCGTGCGCCACGACGAGCATCACCTGTCGGACCTCGAGGCACACCATGCGGTCGACTACATCCGCCGCCGAGCCGACCGCGGCCCGTTCTTGCTGTCCATCAACACCTATGCCCCGCACGCCCCCTCCCAACCTCGACCCGAGGACGACGAGGTGCATCAGAGAGCCGGTGTGGTTCCCCCGCTGCCTGCGTCCTGCGACGAGGCCGATCTCAGCGACAAACCCTCGCACATCCGCCACGAGGCCGCCCTCCGGGATCACCCGGACTGCTGGAGCGACTTCTGGTCGAAGCGGTTGGACATGACGCTGGCCACCGACGACCTCATCGGTGCCGTGGTCGACGAGCTCGACCGGCAGGGGGTGCTCGACAACACCTACATCCTCTTCGCGTCCGACAACGGGGTGCTTCGGGGCGAGCATCACATCGGCGGCAAGAGCGTCCCGTACGAGGAATCGGTCCGAGTGCCCCTCGTCGTGCGCGGACCGGGCGTGCCGTCCGGTCAGACGCTCGACCACCTGGTGGCCAACATCGACATCGCCCCCACCCTCCTCGACCTGGCCGGGAGCTCCCTTCCGGGGACCTCACCGCCGGTCGACGGCGAGTCGCTCGTGCCCGTCCTCCTCGACGCGCTCCCGACGGGGCGTTGGCGAGACGCCGTGCTGCTCGAGCTCGCCAGCCCGATCCCGG
>JAOUEE010000240.1 GCA_029858875.1 Acidimicrobiia bacterium | reverse complement strand
AGAGGAAACCGCTGTACCCCAGCCGCTTCTCGTTGAAGTCGGGTTCCTGCTTGCGCATCTGGGCCTTGAGCCCTGACAGCGGTGCGGGCTGGCCGGCCTGCACCACCTGCTGGAGCAGCACCATGGCGTCGGTCTCCTTGGTACCCAGCGCCGGCAGGGAGACCATGGCATCACCCCGACCCTCCAGCTCGACGATGCCGTCGGTGGCCAGCGCCCGCAGCAGCTCGCCGAAGGCACGAAAGCCATGGTCGGCTTCGTTGAAGGTGGGCTCCTTGCGCAGGATCGTGCGCTTCAGGGTCGACGATCGCACCGAGTCGTCGCCCGACGACAGCAAACCGGTGAGGGTGCTGACCACCAACTCGACCAGGTCGGTGGAGCGGCTCACGACCATGTCGTCATCGGTCTCGGCGAGCGGCGTCGGCGGTGAGCGACGATCGACCAACCGGTCATAGAAGAGGAACTCGTCGCATGCCGGCGGTAGCAGGTTGGAGGTGGAACCCTCGACGCCGACGCCAATGACGCGGCGGTCGAGCTCGCGCAGCTTGTGCACCAGCGGCGTGAAGTCACTGTCGCCCGTGCCCAGCACGAACGTGGTGATGTAGTTCCGCTCGAAGGCCAGCTCGATGGCGTCGACGGCCAGCTTGATGTCGGCCGAGTTCTTGCGGGCCTTCCCCATCCGCTGGGTCATCTCCACCAGCTCGACGTGCTGGCGGGTCAGCATGCGTCGATCCTCGTCGAACATCGACCAGTCGGCGTAGGCCCGGCGGACGATCACCCGACCCCGCTCGGCCATCGCTTCGCTGACCGGGGCCAGGTCGAAGGGCCGGTGCAGCCGATCACGGGCACCGATGGCCAGGTTCTCGTAGTCCAGGAACAGAGCAATGCGTTCTTCGGCGTCGGCCATGACGCATCCTGCCACGTAGGGCCGAGATCCCCGCCAATCCGGGCCGCCCGGTCAGACGAGCTCGCGAACCTGGGACACCTTCAGGCCGATCGCTCCCGGGATGATGGGCATCCAGTAGCTGATCAAACGGAAGAGCAGCGTGGCCGACCAGGCCGCCGCTTCATCGACACCGAGGCCGGTGAGGGTCAACACCAGCGCCGCCTCGACGGCCCCCACCCCTCCGGGGGTCGGGACGGCCGAGGCGATGGTGGTGCCGACCATGTACGCCGAGGCCAGTTGGGCCCACCCTTCGTCGATGCCGAAGGCCCGGCAGGCCAGCACGAAGGTGAGGATGGTCAGCATCTTCGACGCCGCGGCACCGCCGAACAGCAGGCCGAGCTTGGCGGGCCGGTGCAACAGGTCGGCGAACTCCTCACGGATCTTGATGGTGAACTGCCGGATCACGCGCAGCACCGACGCCCGGAACCGGGGCACCACCATCACGAAGGCGATGCACCCCAGCAGCAACAGGACGATCACGAGGATGGTGCGGCCCGATGGGCGCTCGGCGTGGATGCCCGTATCGGAGGTTCCGGCCCACGTCACGAAGAGCACGAGATACGCCGTCTGCACGATGCCGCTGGCCACCGAGGTGAGGCCCACCGCTGCGGTGCCCAGTGTCAGGTCGGTACCGCCCTTCTGGAGGTAGCGGATCCGCATGGCCATCCCACCCGCGTTGGCCGGAGTGAATCGGTTGAGGAAGCTCTGACCGAACATGACGATGGTGGTGTCGCCCAGCGGCAGGGGACGAACCACCGATCCCATCAACGAGGCGGCACCGGCAACGTTGGTGAGGAGGATGAACACGACCATGACGGGCACGTCGGTCCAGTTGGCCTCCGTGAAGACATCCTTGATCTCGCCCCAGTTCTCGATCAGCCCCAGGAGGAAGAACGCCAGGACGGCGAAGCCGATCACCCCGACGACCCGCTGAACCCCGATGCGCTCCAGCTCGGCCATCTCGATGTCGTCGGCGTCGGTGAGGGCCACCACCTCGTCGTGCAGCGCCGGCAGCAGGCCCTTGTCGGCGCGAGCCAGCTTCTTGTTGGCCGACGCCAGGCCCAGCGGTTGCAGATATGGCAACCCGGCGATCAGACGTTCGTCCCCGACCACGTCCCGAGCCGCCCGCACGGCCCGCTCATGACCGACCAACGCGGCGGTCGCGGTCAACAGATCGGCCACATCGATGGCCAGCAACTCGTCGGACGCGGCGGGCACGGCCCAACGCAGCCGGACCAGCGAGACCTCGTCGCCGTCGACGATGAGGTGATCGGCATCGAGTTGGCGGTGGGCGATCCGCTGACGATGCAGCACGTCGACCTGTTGCCAGGCCTCTCGCAGGACATCGTCGCCGACGGCCTCGGCCGGCACCGACGCCATCGGCGAACCCGACGGCAACGAGGTGATCAGCACGGCACCGCTCTCCGTCGCCGAGACCCCCATCACCTGGGACGTGGACACGCCAGCGTTGGCCGCGAGCATGGTGACCATGGCCTCGTGACTGGCCGCGGCGTCGGGGGAAATCGCGGTACCGGTGTCTTCGATCCCCTTGACTCGGATCGAGCGCCAGAGCCGGAACAGCAGGTCGGCGTCGCGCTCGTCACCGTCGACGTACTTGACCGCAACCCCCTCGCCGTCGTCGGTGACCCCTTCGTACCATCGACCCTCGATGCCGATTCGCCCCAGGACCCGAAGCTCGTCGATCTCGAGCCCGGTGCGTCGGGCCGCCGCTCGGATCACATCAGCGCCCGGACGACGATCGGGCGCTCCGAACACGGCCAACACCAGCGATGCCGCGGCCGATCCCAACACCACCGTGATCAGCAGGCTCACCGGCGACTGAGTGGCCGTGAAGAGACGGACGATCACCGCCGACGCGATGGCCACCCACCCAACCCGTCGCCATGCCCGATCCAGCATCGGCGAGGCGGCGACGACCACGGCGACCAACGCCGCGAGGTAGAGCACCGAGGGGAAGGATGCGTCGGTGAACCACGACTCGAACGTGAACCCCTCGATGGTGTCCTGGGGCTCCACATCGTCGAACCAGCTCCGGCCCACCAGCGCCGCGCCCCACGCCACGAGCGCCGCGGCCAGCAGGAGCAGCAACTCGCGGAATCGTCGACGCCACGCGCCATAGGCGATCAACGCCAGCGGGAGCGCCACCGTCAGCAGCTGGGTGGTCCCGGCCAGAAGTCCCCGCAGCCCGGCCGGCAGTTCGGCCATGAGCTGCAGCACGTCGCTGGAGGCGGCCTCCAGCGAGTCGGGGGCGACGGCGATGACGGCGGCCAACAGGGCCAGGAGGGCGGCGTTGAGCAGCAACCGAGCCACGTCAGACGGGTGACGTATCCAGGTGTGCTCGTCGCGGTCGGGAAGGATCCGCCGATGCTACTGAACCGGTCCGTGCTCGCCGCGAAAGGGCCCGGCCCTCTCGGGCCGGGCCCTCACATGGATCGGCGGGCGGAAGCTTGTTCGCTCAGGCGTCGATGGGCAGCAGCACCCGGTTGAGGGGCAGGATGGTACCGTTCTCGGCCCGGATCTGGAAGGGCCGGACGATGGCCGGGTTCTTCAGGTCGGGATCGGCATCGACGAGCCGCAGACCGTCAACACCGATGCGCTCGCCCTGCAGTGTGGGGACACTGTTCACACTGGCGACGCGGTAGATGGTCTTCTCTCCTGGCGACACGTGGTACAGCAGGATGTCGGTGAGGAGGGGAATCGGGTCGCCCCCACCAGCGGTGGTCAGGAACGAGACGATGGCGTCGAAGGCACCGGCTTCGTCGTTGCCCGAGTAGCCGAGATCCTTGGCCAGCCGAACGAAGGCAGCGTCCTTCGGGGCGAACACGGTGGCGTCCAGAGCGGGGTCGTCGAGGGCGTCGGCCAAGTCGGCGGCCAGGACGGCGTTCAGGAGCATGTCGTAGTCCTGGTGGTTGCCGTCGAAGTCACCACCGCTTGCCGCGACCACCTCGGTGATGGAGTTGCCGCGATTGTTGTTGCCGCCGCCGGCCGCGAGGGCCACCGAAGCCACCAGGCCGAGCGAGGCGAGCACGGCGACCACGAAGATGAGGGGCTTTCTCATGATTGCATCCTTTGTTGAGGGGTTTCGGCCGTAGTACGACACGGCTCCCGACCGCGGATGCACCCTTGCCCGGATCAGTCGGGCATGTCCCGCAGATGCGCCTGATCGTTGAACCCGTGCAGCGACGGTCCACCCGGTCCGACCGCCACCCGCATGATCGATGCCGGCGTCACGAAGGTCCGCCACGAGATCTCGTCTCCGACGCCCAGGGCCCAGGCCAGAGCGGCCTTGATGGGTGAGACGTGGGTGACGACCACGATGGTCTGGTCGCGGGCCGCCTCGGCCATGTCGGCACACGCCGACCGAACCCGGACGCCGAGCTCGCTGAGCGACTCTCCGCCCGGCGGCGCGAAGTGAGGATCGGAGCGCCACCGGGCCCAGGTGGCCTCGGGAACCTCGGCCGCCGGGGTTCCGTCCCACTCGCCGTAATCGAGCTCGACCCAACGCTCGTCGACCTCCACCCGCACATCGAAGGCCGCTGCCGTCTGCCGGGTGCGCCGGAGCGGGCTGCTCACCACCGCGTCGACGGGCCCCACGGCGTCGGCCACCGCCTGCGCCTGCCGGCGGCCGAGGTCGTCGAGGTCCGGGTCGGCCCGACCCAGGAGCAGCCCGGCGCGATTGGCATCGGTCCGGCCGTGGCGAACGACGATCAGCATCGGCTCACCCCACCAGCGTGCGGTCGAGGCGGCCGGTTCGGAAGAAGACGGCCCGTCGATCCCGCTCACTCAGGTCGTACTGGCGGATGGCCCAGACGATGGCGGCCAGGCCGACCAGCTCCATCAGCACCAGCACCAGAATCGGCCGCCCCACCTCGGGGGGGCCGGTCGGGGCGAACTCCGCACCGAACAGCGGCCACCAGAACAACTCCTTGTCGGCCCAGGTGCCGTCGAGTACCAGGTGGCAGAACAGGCCGATCGGCAGGGCCAACCACTTCCGCTGCGACAGGCGACGACCCCGCCAGACGATCATCACCAGCGCCATCAGGGCCACGCTGGCCACGAGGGTGTGCAGGACCCATGGACCCCATCCCCACTCGACGACGGGCACCACGGCACCGAGCATGATCAGTCGGTAATCGATGGCCGGGCTGGAGAAGACAAGAGCCACGCCCACGAAAGCCAGCCCGGCGAACCAGAGGAACACGGGTTGGCTCAGCGCACGACCAGCCGACCGCACTCTCGGCAGTCGACCAGCGTTCCCGCTTCGGCCTTCTTGACGCGATCCAGCTCGACGGCCGGCATGGTCAGCGGACACCCCACGCAGTTCTTGCCGTCGAACTCGACCACTGCGCTGGGCCCGAAGCTGGCACGCGCCGCGTCGTAACGACGCAGCAGCTCGTCGTCGAGCCGGGATGCGGCCGCGGCGCGGTCGTCGGTGACCACGGCGAGTTCCTGGTCGATCTCGGCTTCCTGCGCGGCGACCGTGGCCTCGGCTTCGGTTCGTCGTGCGCCGATCCCGGACCGAGCCGCCTCGAAGCTCTCGAGGGAGATGGTCAGCGGCTCGACCTGCTCCATGAAACCGATGATGCGATCCTCGAGGCTGGTCTGGTGACGGTGCAGCGAGTCGAGCTCGTCCTGGAGGGCCTGCGCTTCCTTCGGTGAGGTGAGCGACCCCCCGTAGAGCTTGCCCTTCTCCTGTTCGGTCTTGGCCTCGAGCATGGCCACTTCGTCCTCGAGCCGCTTCTGCTCGCGGACCAGACCATCCCGCTCGGCGGCGAGGGCGGCGACCTTCGCGTCGAGGTCGGACTGCTCGGCCGCCATCTCGGCCAGTTGCGCCCGTTCCGGAAGTGCCTCGCGGCGATGACGAAGCTGCTCCAGGGTGGTGTCGTCGGCGTGGAGGCGAAGCAGGCTGTCGAGGGACATGCCCGTCACCCTGGCACGCGATCAGCCATTGGCTCCACCTGCACCACCACCTCCACCTCCCCCGCCGGTGGTCGGCGGCGGCTGCGTCGGCGGCGGCTGCGTCGGCGGCGGCTGCGTCGGCGGCGGCTGCGTCGGCGGCGGCTGCGTCGGCGGCGGCTGGGTGGGCGGCGGTCCCGACGTGGGTGGCGGTCCCGAG